>JAFOYS010000115.1 GCA_017391435.1 Alistipes sp.
AAACCTATTAGCGTGGCAATATACAAGATTAGCCGTTAGCTATTAGCCATTAGCCATTGGCTGTATAAAGGTATCTACTACGTAAATTTTTTGTATATTTGTGGAGTTTTAGAATGTAACGATGCGTGATTTTAGGAAATACGAGGTATGGAAACTTGCAGTGGAGTTCTCTGCTACGGTATACAAATTGACAGAGGAGTTCCCTGTTTCCGAGTCATTTGGTCTGTCACATCAGTTGCGCCGTGCAACAGTATCTATAGCCTCAAATATCGCTGAAGGTGCATCCCGCAGCTCGGAATTAGACTTTTGTAGATTCTTGGAAATTGCGCAAGGTTCTGCCTTTGAGGTTGAAACCCAGTTGATTATTGCAACTAAGATGTCGTATTTGAATATATCTACATTTGACGAACTAACATCAACACTGCACGCAATACAGAAGATGATAAACCAGCTGATACATACAGTTAAAGCCATTGACCGTTAGCCATTAGCTTAAAAGATTTTAGAGAATAAAAACTATTAACTAAATAATTAATAAAAATTCCGCTATATAGCCAATGGCCAACAGCCAATAGCTAATAGCCACTTTTGAAACTAACTAAATAATTCAATAACAAATTCCGCTATATAGCCAATGGCCAACAGCCAATAGCTAATAGCCACTTTTGAAACTAACTAAATAATTCAATAACAAATTCCGCTATACAGCCAATGGCCAACGGCCAATAGCTAATAGCCAATAGTACAACTTATGAAAAAAACTTCACTACCTGAAAACGCCTACCGCGAGCTACGCGAGGGCGAAGAGTATCAGCCAATAATGTCGGCAGATACTGTTCCAGCCGAGGCTACGCCATACTCGGTAACTATGGGTATTATTATGGCGATTATCTTCTCTGCCGCAGCGGCATTCCTCGGACTTAAGGTCGGACAGGTCTTTGAGGCGGCAATTCCTATCGCAATTATTGCCGTAGGTCTTGGAGGGCTACAAAAGGGCAAGAGTATGCTTGGCCAGAATGTTATTATACAGAGTATTGGCGCAACATCGGGTGTTATTGTTGCAGGAGCAATCTTTACCCTACCAGCCCTATATATCCTCGGCCTTGAGGCGCACTTCTATCAGGTATTCCTCTCGTCACTGCTCGGCGGTATACTGGGTATTGTGCTTCTGATTCCATTCCGCAAGTACTTTGTCAGCCAGATGCACGGCAAGTATCCATTCCCAGAGGCTACTGCGACAACAGAGGTGCTCGTATCTGGTGAGAAGGGTGGTAAGCAGACAGTTGTTCTGGCCCTTGCAGGTCTTATTGGTGGACTGTATGACTTTGCCGTGTCGACCTTCGGCGCGTGGTCAGAGACAGTCTCAACAAAGATGGTGGCTTGGGGAGCCGTTGTTGCCGATAAGTTCAAGGTAGAGCTCTCTCTAAATACTGGCGCAACACTTCTGGGTCTTGGTTATATCATCGGACTGAAGTATGCCGTAATTATCACTGCCGGCAGCTGCCTTGTATGGTTTGTACTCGTTCCGCTTGTAGGCTACGCATCAGTAGAGGCTGCAGCAATGAGCGCCACAGACCTCTTTGTGGCCTATGGTCGACCAATCGGCATTGGTGGTATTGCTATGGCGGGTCTTATCGGCATTATTCGCCAGGCGGGCATTATTAAGGACGCTGCAAAGCTCGCTGTAAACGAGCTTGGTGGTAAGAAGAAAGCTGCAGCGGAGGCTCGCACATCGCGCGATATGACAATGAAGAGCATCCTTTCAATTATTATCGCTACCCTTGTTGCAACACTCGTATTCTTCCAGTTTGGAGTTCTTGGCAACTGGTTGCAGACCGTTGTAGCGCTACTTATTGTCTTTGTCATCGCCTTCCTCTTTACTACTGTGGCTGCAAACGCTATTGCTATTGTCGGTAGCAACCCTGTATCGGGTATGACCCTTATGACACTTATCCTCAGCTCTCTTGTGCTTGTATCTATCGGCCTTAACGGCACTGTTGGTATGACCGCTGCGCTGATTATCGGTGGTGTTGTATGTACTGCCCTCTCTATGGCTGGCGGATTTATTACTGACCTTAAGATTGGCTACTGGCTCGGCACAACCCCTGCTGTGCAGCAGAAGTGGAAGTTCCTCGGTACAATTGTCTCTGCAGCTACTGTTGCCGGCGTGATGATCATCCTCAATAAGACCTACGGCTTTACAGGCGAGAATGCCCTTGCTGCGCCACAAGCAAACGCTATGGCAGCCGTTATTCGCCCTCTTATGGAGGGTGGTCAGACTCCGTGGGTACTCTACTTTGCTGGTGCAATTCTTGCCCTTGTGCTCACTTGGATTGGCGTTCCAGCGCTTGCATTCTCACTGGGTATGTTTATCCCAATGTCACTCAACGCACCGCTTGTTGTCGGTGGTCTTATCGCTTGGTATGTATCTTCTCGCTCAAAGGATGAGGCTCTAAATAAGGCTCGCTTTGACCGTGGTACACTTATCGCATCTGGATTTATTGCTGGTGGCGCACTTATGGGCGTAGTATCTGCAATCCTTAAGTTTGCAGGTGTAGAGCTCTTTGCTGCAGATTGGGCAGCCTCTTCTGCCGCAGAGTGGACCGCTCTTGCAATGTACATCGCAATTATGGTATACTTTACTATTCACACAATGAAAGCTAAAAAGGAGGAGTAATTATGGAACTAAAAGAGAGATTTTTGAAATATGTCGCAATTAACACTCGCAGCGACGAGAATAGCGAGACCTTCCCATCAACTGCCGTGCAGTGGGATCTGTTAAACGCCCTTGTTGAGGAGATGAAGCTTCTCGGCCTTGAGGATGTTACTATAGACAAGTACGGATATGCTATGGGAACTATCCCAGCTACACCAGGCAAGGAATCTGCCCCAGTTATCGGCTTTCTTGCCCACGTAGATACCGCTCCAGATATGAGTGGCGAATGTGTTCGTCCACGCATTATTGAGAACTACGACGGCAAGGATATTGTGCTAAACAATGCCCTTACAATGCGTGTAGCAGACTTTCCGGAGCTTACAAAGTTTATCGGCCACACACTTATCCATACCGACGGCACAACACTGCTCGGTGCTGATGACAAGGCGGGTGTTGCCGAGATTATGACCGCTGCCGAGTACCTTATGACTCACCCAGAGGTTGAGCACGGCAAGATTCGCATCGGCTTTACCCCTGACGAGGAGATTGGTCGTGGCGTAGACTTCTTTGATGTTAAGGCCTTTGGTGCCGACTTTGCATATACTATGGATGGCGGCTACGAGGGCGAGCTTGAGTTTGAGAACTTCAACGCTGCATCGGCAAAGATCGCTATTCAGGGTCGCAATGTCCACCCAGGATATGCCAAGAACAAGATGATCAACGCCATAGAGGTTGCCTGCGAGCTTAACTCCCTTGTCCCAGCCGTTCAGCGTCCACAGTATACAGAGGGCTATGAGGGCTTCTACCACTGTGTAGGCCTTAACGGCACTGTAGAGAATGCTACTATCTCTTATATCATCCGCGACCACGA
>JAFOYS010000116.1 GCA_017391435.1 Alistipes sp.
GTCTCCTCACACATCTTGTAAGGGTCGATGCCCTTCTCATCACAGATAGCCTTAGCCTCCTCGATTGACTGAATACCATATTGTGCAAGCACAGCGTTAATCTTATCTATTCTGCGCTCATAGCTCTCAAATAATGCCATAATCAAATAAATCTTTAATGGTTTAACAATATGGTTTACTCGTGACGAGGATCAATATACTTAACAGCGTCCTTGAAACGGCCATAAGAACCCTTAGCCTTCTCAAGTGCCTCAACTGGCTCGATGCCCTTCTTTACGAAGTCCATAAACTTGCCGAGGTGAACGAACTCATAACCGATAATCTCGTCGTTAGCGTCAAGACCCATTCGTGTGCAGTAACCCTCAGCCATCTCAAGGTAGCGAGCACCCTTTGCAAGAGTACCGAACATTGTACCTACCTGTGAACGAAGACCCTTACCGAGGTCCTCAAGAGAAGCACCGATAACAAGACCGCCCTCAGAGAATGCTGACTGAGTACGACCATAAACAATCTGCTTGAAAAGCTCACGCATAGCAGTATTGATAGCATCGCAAACAAGGTCAGTATTAAGCGCCTCAAGGATAGTCTTACCAGGGAGAATCTCTGAAGCCATTGCTGCAGAGTGAGTCATACCAGAGCAACCGATAGTCTCAACAAGAGCCTCCTGGATGATACCGTCCTTAACATTGAGAGTCAGCTTACAAGCACCCTGCTGTGGTGCACACCAACCAATACCGTGAGTAAGACCAGAAATGTCCTTAATCTCTTTGGCGCGTACCCACTTGCCCTCCTCTGGAATTGGAGCAGACTCGTGATTAGCACCCTTCTTTACGCAGCACATCTGCTGCACTTCGTGTGAATAAATCATAGAGTTTTATTTTTTAAAATAAAGTTTGTACACAATCTTTTGCAAAGGTAATAAAAATTATGGATAAACCCACGCTTTGCCGCAATATTTTTACACTTAACTACGGATGCTCAACAAATCTCTTTGAGTAGAGGCTCTTTGCCAGAGCCACCTGATCTGTTGTAAGGAAATCTATACCACACTGATAGATATCCAACATAGAGGCCAGATCATTGACAGTCCAAGTATTTACAGTCATTGTTAAGCTATGTGCTTGGTCTATCATATGCAGATTGTTCTGCAGCGAGTTCCACTTGTAGTCTATGTTGTTAATACCGTCGGCCCAAACCTGCCCTGGACTCTTATCTGACGAGCTTGAGAGGTATCCGACTGTGATATTTGGCAACAACTGTGCAGCAAGACGGCAAGCATCGTAGCTGAAGCTGATAAAGTCTACCTGGTTTTCAAAGCCCATTGACTTTATAAGGTCTACTGCTCGCTGGGTACAAGCGAGTGTATTTGCTGTGCTATTGTGCTTCTTGACCTCTACAATAAGTCTGAGGTTTGGAGTAGACTTTGCCTGCTCAAGAATAGCCTGAAGGGTTGGCAGCTTCTCGCCATTGCTCAGAGTCTCGTTCTTTAGCTGTGCATAGGTAGATTTCTCAATAACAAGGCCACTCATATCTGTTGTCTTGTCGTGGTTGACAACAATTACACCATCAGAGGTTGTAAAGATATCAAACTCCGTTCCGTAGATGCCGCCAATTTTCTGTGCCGAGATAAACGATGCCATAGAGTTATCCGCCTCGCCGTTGTTGCACACACCGCGGTGAGCCACAATCTGCGGAGCAGTGTAGTTGCGAGGGTTAGTTAGGACTGTAAAGTCAACATTGCCTATAAAGCTACTATCCTTACCCCTTACAACATAGAGTCCATAGCGTCCTGAGACCATATCCTGAGGGATTGTCGCCACAACCCTATCCGACTCAACGCTACACTGTGGCTGACTGATTATAGCCGACGAGTGAGGTCTAAACTCAAGCACATCCCCACTCTTAAGACCTGTTGCATAGACAGAGTATCGGCTACCTGGCTTAACTTCAGCACGCGAGAAGTGCTCAATATTTGTAAGGTTTATGGTCGATGCGACTCTATCTCGCTTTGCCGCGTTCCACAACGCTGCAACCTGAGCGTCAGTAAGCGGAGCGTCATAGATACGCGCCATAGCCACATCTCCATTCCAACAATTCTGTGGCGAAGATGGAACATTCTTGCAAGAATCGCCACCAATAGCAAACCAGTAGGCTGCATCGTTCTTTGGCTGTACAAAGTTGCCAGAAGTTGTTACGGTGTCATACCTAACGCCATCAACATAGACCGTTGCATAACCAAGGCTCTTGTTCCACACTCCGACAATATGGTAGTACTGGCCAACCTTTGGATTGACGCTACTTGTAGCCCACACATAACCACTACCCACGCGAGGCAGGAAGGTAATACCGCTACCCTTGTCACTCTTTGTGAGCAAAAAGCCCGTACCGCCCGTATCGTGGCAAGAGAACCACTTAGCCTCATCGTCTCCGCTATGAGGGGTGTTTATCCTTATGATGGTCTCCATAGTGTGGCCATCGGCAAGCTCTTCGCGGAACGACGCATTGTTCTGGAAGTTAATCTTATAGAAGCCCGAAGCGACATCTGAGTAGAGGTCGTGGGCAAATCGTGCCATATAGCAACCCTGATAGTTCTCGTAGTATGTAGAGAGATTTGCAGAGGCCGAGTGCTCGACATACATCATCTTTGCCGATACATCTACAGCCGAGCAGTCTGCATTGAAGACCACATCGAGCATATCTGCCCTCGGTAGAGAGTCTACAACAAGGTCTATCTCGCCTATATTAAGGCTCTCTGCAGCGCGAGTAATAACTATGTCGTAGCTACCACTAACGCACTCTGGAATGACAAATGTAATACAATCTGCATAGCAAGATGTACTACACTTATACTCCGCCGCCGCACCACGCAGTGTCACACCATCGCCCGTCTCAAAGCCATAACCGTAGATAGTATATCTGTAGCCTACGCTCACCGTAGCCTCAGCAGCATACTTTACCCCCTGCAGCACAATACCACTGCTACTACGCTCACGCTTTGACTGCTCATAGAGTGTAGCAACATCTGCCGCTACGAGTGGTGTGTTGTACATTCTTGCAAGAAGCACCGTTCCATTAAAGGCACGCTCACCCTTGCCAGAGCCCGTGTCGGCACCTATGCAGACCCTCTGGCTATCACTCTTATCCGAGATAGTAAGCTCCGCACCCGCCACAGATGTACTTCCGCACAGCAGGCCATCTATGTAGATGTGAATCTTCTCGTTCTGCTTATCCCAGACACCGACAATGTGGTAGTATACATTCTTCTTCGGAACAACACCACTTGAAGCCCTTTGATAGCCCGCAGTGCCGTTAATAGTAAAGTTTGGCATAAAGACTATATCTCCGCCACTGGACTGCGAGCCGACAATAAGACCAAAGCCTGCAGCATCCTGACCAGAGAAGAACTTAACCTCTCCAGAAGGCATATCTACAGCCGGACTTATCAGACACTCCATAGTAAAACCGTCAGAGATTGCACTCTTAAAGCTGTCACTATCAGCATAGCTTACAGAGTAGTAACCTTCTGTAACAGAAGTGCTTATAGCGTGTCCAAAGCGAGCAACATTTGCCCCCTGCACCGCATCGTAGAAGACTGATAGCGCACTTGACGGATAACTTACCACATCCATCTTCATTGGCGAAAGGTCAACAGCAGTAGCATCTGCATTAAATGATATATTGAGCAGATCTGCAACAACTACCCTATTTGTTGCCGCATATGTAAGTGTCGGCATTCTGTAGATAGTATTGCGCGTAAGGTCCACAGCCGAAGAGTGTCGGCGAGTCATTGACATACCGCTATTGTCGTACAGAGTAACCTCAAAACCGTGCTGGAGAAGAGTCGGAGCAACGGCAATATAGAACTCTTTAGGCGTATCGCTTAGCGCGCAATCACACTGAAGAGTAACAACCGTAGAGCCCCCTCTAATCTCAACCTGCGGCTCAGAGCCCCTAAACTCAACATTGGCAGTTCCTGCAATATACTCTGCGCCAGCGGCCTTAATCTCAATCTTTGTCAGAGTAGCTTTACCCTTGACACTCAGAGCAATAACAGACGAGAGGTTGGCCATCTTCAGATTGTTATCCACCCCACAAGCAGCCATAACAAAGCCCTGACGGTCATAGCTCGGCTTGTCACCTCTTACGCTCTGCACCGCAGGAAACTCTACGGAGAGCACCGCACCATTTAGTGCGCTGTGCGAGTTGTATGGATAGAGGGCATATATCTGATTCTGGCTACCCACAGCGGCCTCGCCCTCAAAAGTGGCACTCTGCGTTGCTGCGCCCGACTTGAGGGTAAAGCAAGAGTTTACGGCACTGCGATAGAATACCGAAATCTGGTCTGCTTGCTCCCAATAGTGGCGATATGCTGCACCAAGATTCTCAAAATATGCTCTTGTTGTCTCATCTACGCCAAGAACTATCTCACTACGCTCCAAAGGCACTCTCTCTACCTCCTGATACTTTGAACAGGAGAGTGACACAAGTATAACTGATAAAATAACAAGTAATCGTCTCATTGTACAAAGTCTTTAATCCCACTCTAAATCCTTAATCTGCGAATCGTCATCCATACTGGACGAAACGGTAAATCCCGCCTCTACTACTGCCGTAATACTCTCCAGCTGAGGGGTTGTGTAATTGCGTTTCATAACTTTGCGATTATTTCTGTTTAGCCTCTTCAACTATCTTTGCAGCCTGCCTCTCCGCCTCGGCAATAATCTTGTCGGCCGCGGCCTTTGCTGCAATTTTTGCTATAGGGTTTGTTGCCTTCTCAACGAGTTTATCAGCCTCTTTGCGCGCAGCCTCTATAATCTGTGCTGCCTTTGCCTCTGCCTGAGCGGTAAGCTCCTGCTTAGCGTTGTCTACACTCTGAGCGACCTGCTCCCCTACCTGCTCCTTATCTATGCCAGCCTTCTCAAGCACTGCTTCTGCACTGCGAGCAGTGTCAAGAGTAATCTTAGGCGAGGAGAATGTTCCACCAATCTTTGCGTGCAGAGTTATCTGAGGCAGGGCTACTGCAACATTGTAGTCTACACTCTGGTCAAGACCTGTAAGGCCAGAGAGGGTCAACTTTGTCTTGCCAAGTTTTATATCAAACGGCTTGGTAATTACATTACCGTTCTCAATAGTAAAGCTTATGACAGTGGCCTCGGTAGTCTCAATAGTAGATAGGTTGACACCATTTCCAACCTTTGAGGCGAGTGTGGTAAGTGCTGGAATGTTAGAGAGTTTAAAGTTTCCAGAGGATATCTTACCGTCACCGTTGACGCTCTTTAACACAGGCGACATTGTCTTGTCAAGGTTCATATCGGCGTTCAGAGACATAGTGTATGTACCCTCAACCTTGTTGAACAGTGGCACAAGCTTCTCTATCATCACAACTTGCGCTGCTGTCGTCTTAAACGACGCCCCCTTAAATGTTGCGTTGAGTCTGAGCCTGGGGTTAGAGATATCTACGGTAGAGTACGATGCCGAGGCCTTTGCAGTGCCGTCAAACATATTCATACCGAAATTATCAAGCGAGAGCACTCCACCACGCACAGAGGCTGCACCAGCAAGGTTGTCAATAACCATCTTGTCGTAGAGCACCTTTGTAAGTCTGCAGTTGAGCGCAAGGTCAAGATTCTTTGGCACCTCAATTACACTCATAGGCTCGGACGGTTGCTGTTCAGTTGACTCCTCTTTAGCCTCAGTATCAGGCTGCTCCTCGCTTGCCATTGAGGCCATAAGCTCGTTAAGGTCAAGCAGCGTAGAGACTATATCAAGCTTACCTGAAAGGGTCTTGTCGTGAAGCAGATAGCCCCAGTAGTTAGTAAGCGTTCCAGATGCAGCGATATCGCTCTTGCCAATCTTGATATCAAGGCTCTCAAGGGCCATCTTTGCTGGTGAGAGGGTTGCAAGGGCCTTGTTGACCTCTATTGTAGGCAGTGTGCCATACTCAACCTCAATGCCCTCAACGCCGAGTTTACCTGCGACAGAGAGGCGGTCATAGGCTCCGCGGTCAATATCCGATAAGCGACCAGAGGCCGATGCGTCTGCCGTAATAATACCCGCAAGGGTCATACCCTCAAGCGGATAGATATCCTTTACAGCGCCCAGATCTACCCTACCCTTTGCAGTTACGGCAAAGCTCAGATCTGAGATTGGTGTTGCAGCCTTAAGTGTTGCGCTGAAGCTCTGACCACCAAAAGATGCACCAAAATTAGAGACATTAACGGTCGTAGCATCGAGCGTTCCGCCAACATTCTCAACAGCAGCAGTAACATTAATTGCCGTTACGGCCTTTGGCAGGTCTGCATACTTAAAGTTACCATCTTTAACCTTCAGCTTAAGGTTAAAGGCA
>JAFOYS010000117.1 GCA_017391435.1 Alistipes sp.
GTAATATCCTTTGCAAGGACAAAGAGTGAGTAGTGGTCCTTAACGCGTGGAAGAGCAACAGTCTCGCCAGCCTTAACCTCGCGGTAGCATACATACTGAGAAGCAATCTTCTTGCCCTCTGGAGTTACGGCGCGAACCTCTGCAGGGATAATAAGCTTCCAGCCGTGCTTGTCGTGATACTTGCGGATATCGGCAGTATTACGAGCAATGCAGTATACACGACCATCTGCAGCAGCGGTAATCTTACCACCAGCGGTCTTGTGCTTCTTAAGGCTCGCAGCAGTAAGCATCTTGTAGCCCTCAAACTCGCGTGGATATACCTCAGAGACCTTCTGCTTGAGGTTTGGCCACATATGAGCACCAGCAGTAAGCTCGCCCATAGTGTAGTAGCCCTTCTGAGCCTCTACAGTAACTGCGATATCTGATGCAGGCTCTACATATGGAGTTGCAGAGAGTGATGCGTTGCTCTTATCAGAACGGAATGGGAGAAGTGGAAGACCCTCAGCAGAGAATACATTACCAACATCCTCATTGAAGCAGTAGCGAACAGCCTTAGGAGCAGTTACACCCTGAGCAGAAACAACAATCTGCTTGCCCTCAATAACAGCGTCTGCAAGGCAGAAGATAAGCTTCTTCTCGTTCTTAGGGTCGGTAACACCAATCTGGAAACCGTTAATGCGACCCTGAGCAACAAGAGTTGTAGGAACGTGGTTAAATGTAATGCGGATAGCGTCACCCTCAATAGCGATGCTCTTATAAGCAGGGTTGCGGTACATACCTACGCTCTTACCATAGTGCTCACCAAGAGCGGTCTGTGCAAGGCGGTGTGCAACATCTGCCTTATAGCGTGGGTGGATATCACCAGGGATATCAAGCTGGTCCATAGTACCGATAACCTCGCAGTGCTCAATACGCTTTGCAGCTCTCTCCTGGCTCTCACGAAGCTGAGCACCCTTAATACCACCATATGTGTGAGGCACGAGTTGTACAAGGTAGAATGGCATAGTAGGGTTTCTGAACTCCTCTCTCCAAGAGTTTACAAGCACCTCAAGAGCGTGTGCATAGCCGCGTGGTGATGAATTAACATTTGCGCAACCCTGATACCAGATAACACCTGCAAATGAGTTGTGGCGGATAGGATAGATATTTGCATTGTAGAGGTGAGACTCCTTACCCTTCCAAACCTTATGCTTGATCTTTGTGCAATCCTTTGCAATCTTAGGGTCAGCGTCGATAACCTCCTTCTTCATCCAACCCTCAATAAATGTACCGCCATAAGATGCGTCAACAAGACCTACAGGCACGCCGAGAGTCTGCTGAAGCTCCTTACCAAAGCCGTAACCTACTGCAGAGAACTCTGCAAGATCCTTAGGGTTGCAAACAGCCCACTTTGTATTCTTACCCTCCTGAGCAGGGATGTCGCGCTGTGGAGTATCCTTTGCGATACGACCAGTGCAGAGAAGGCGGATATTTTTATTCATCTCACCCTCAAGGTCCTTCTTAAGGTCAAGAGTCTTGCGTACAGGCCACTCCATATTACTCTGACCAGCGCAGAGCCATACCTCACCAAAGAGGATGTTGTTAAGAGTTACAACCTGCTTGCCACACTTGATTGTAATAGAGTGCGGGTCGAAGCTTGCTGCAGGAACTGCTACAGGAACAATCCAAACACCCTGAGCATCAGCCTTAACAGTTACAGGCTTACCTGCAACCCAGTCGCAAGCAACAGATACCTTTGCCTTAGGCTTTGCATAACCCCAGATATTAACAGTTGTGTTCTGCTGAAGCACCATATTGTCGCCAATAGCAGATGGAATCTCCAGTGACTGAGGAAGAGTTACCTCCTGAGCCGAGAGATTAAAAGCGAGGCATACAATAGAGAGTGCCAACGCTAAAAAACGAGTGATTTTTTTCATAACTTATAATTTAAGGTTGTATATTTTTGCAAATATAGCGTTTTTTTCTATATCTTTGATAAAAATTTCAGTAAATTAATTGAAACTATGAGACGAATTGGATTTTTATTACTTATAATACTACTCTGCACGCCTCTATTATCGGCTCAGAAAAAGGGTAAGAACACCCCTATTCCCGAAGAGTTGATGAGTCCCACACTAAGCTTTGCACAGCGATTAGAGCAGAACTATACTGACTTTTACCGCAGCGGTGGAGTCTTTGAAAAGCTCTATCTGATGACCGACAAGCCATACTACAGCGCTGGCGAGACCATCTTTTTCAGTGGACACCTTGTTCACGCAACGCTGCTAACGCGTATCTCGTCGTCAATGTTTGTCTATGCAGAGCTTATCTCTCCAGAGGGTGTGCTCATAGAGCGAATAAAGGTTGCTGCCGACCGCAAGCAGTTTGTCGGCACCTTTACACTCAACCCCCGCCTAAC
>JAFOYS010000118.1 GCA_017391435.1 Alistipes sp.
ATTTAACCGACACAATCCGCAAACACAAATAAAATGGTTACCAACAACGATACAATCATTAAAATTGAGCACCTCTCAAAGGCCTTTGGCGACAAGGTGGTTCTTGACGATATAAATCTTGATATTCGTCGTGGCGAATTTATCACACTACTCGGACCTTCTGGATGTGGTAAGACTACCCTACTGCGAATGATTGCGGGCTTTCTAAACCCCGACGCGGGAGTTATTATGATGGAGGGAAATGATATTTCAGAGGTTCCTCCTCATCGTCGTCCACTCAATACTGTATTCCAGAGATACGCTCTGTTTCCACATTTGAATGTATATGACAACATCGCCTTTGGTCTAAAGCTGAACAAGGTTCCTTCTGCTGAGATTGAGACTCGCGTACGCAAGGCGCTTAAGATGGTAAGTATGACTGACTATGAGGATAGAGATGTCAACTCACTCTCTGGTGGTCAGCAGCAGCGCGTTGCTATTGCTCGCGCGATTGTCAACCGTCCTAAAGTTCTTCTACTTGACGAGCCCCTGGCAGCCCTTGACCTTAAGATGCGTAAGGATATGCAGATGGAGCTCAAGCAGATGCACCAGGAGCTTGGTATTACATTTATCTATGTTACTCACGACCAGGAGGAGGCTCTTACGCTCTCTGACACTGTTGTTGTTATGAGTGACGGTAAGATTCAGCAGATAGGCACCCCTATTGATATCTACAATGAGCCTGTAAACTCATTTGTTGCCGACTTTATTGGCGAGAGTAACATCCTTAACGGAACAATGATTGCTGACCGTGAGGTTGAGTTTATCGGCCACACATTTGAGTGCGTAGACGAGGGCTTTGGAGCAAACTCACCTGTTGATGTTGTTGTTCGTCCTGAGGATATATACATCATTGCTAATACTGAGAATGCTAAATTTACGGGCACTGTCAAGTCTTGCATCTTCAAGGGTGTACACTACGAGATGTTTGTCGAGACAGACAAGGGCTATGAGCTTATGCTTCAAGACTATAACGCCTTTGAGGTAGATAGCACTGTAGGTATGTTTATCAAGCCATCAGATATTCACGTAATGCACAAGGAGCGCACCTGCAACACCTTTGAGGGTAAGATGATTGCACCAAATAAGGTAGAGATTATGGGCGCAGAGTTTGAGTGTATTGACTGCGGCCTGAAGGAGGGCGATAATATCTACGCCGCTATTAATTTTGACCGTGTTGAGCTTCTTGACAATAAGGAGGATGGTACTGTTATGGGCGAGGTTGTCTTTATCCTTTATAAGGGTAACCACTACCACATTACAGTACTTACTGACGATGGAGAGAAGATTTATGTTGACACAAATGACATTTGGGACAAGGGCGATATTGTCGGAATATCTATCGCTGCATCTGATTTACACATCACAAAGAGAGTTTAGCCGATGAAAGCCAACTTCTTTTCTCGTCGCTCCAGCTGGGCACTGCCCTATGCTCTATTCTTGGCAATTTTTGTTGCCTTGCCTTTGGTGTTGATAGTTGTATTTGCCTTTACGAACAGTTCGGGCCATTTTTCGCTTGACAACTTTGAGAAGTTTATTGTTCAGCCAGAGGCTGTAAATACATTTATCTACTCTATTGGTATTGCGCTTGTCACTACCTTTCTCTGCATACTTTTGGGCTACCCTGCGGCGTATATCTTGAGCAACAAGAATCTCAATCGTTCACAGACAACAGTAATGCTCTTTATCCTTCCTATGTGGATAAACATCCTTGTCCGCACGCTTGCTACGGTTGCTCTGTTTGACTTTGTGCATATTCCGCTGGGTGAGGGTGCGCTAATTTTCGGTATGGTATACAACTTCTTGCCGTTTATGATCTACCCTATCTACAACACCCTGCAGAAGATGGATCACTCCCTTATTGAGGCGGCAGAGGATTTAGGTGCAAAGCCAAGTACAGTCTTCTGGAAGGTCACTGTACCGCTCTCAATGCCAGGTGTTACAAGTGGTATTATGATGGTATTTATGCCTACAATATCAACCTTTGCAATTGCAGAGTTGCTCACAATGAACAACATAAAACTCTTTGGAACAACCATTCAGGAGAATATTAATAACGGAATGTGGAACTATGGCGCAGCTCTGTCGCTCATTATGTTGGTGATTATTGGCATCACCTCGCTCTTTTCTGATGGCGATGAGCAGAGTCAAAATGAGGGAGGAATTATCTAATGAAGAAGTTTTTTGCTCAGACATATCTTTGGCTGCTATTAGCACTGCTCTATGCACCAATTATCATCATTGCCGTATTCTCATTTACTGAGGCAAAGGTGCTTGGAAACTGGACAGGATTCTCTACTAAGCTATATACATCTCTCTTTTCGGGTGGTGTGCGTCACAGTCTACTTGATGCTATAGAGAATACATTTACTATCGCCCTTATTGCCGCTGCAGTATCTACAATACTTGGCAGTATTGCAGCTATCGGCATCCACAATATGCGTGGTCGCAAGCGTCAGGCAATAACACTGCTTAATAATATCCCGATGCTCAATCCAGATATTATTACAGGTATCTCGCTATTCCTGCTCTTTGTTAGTCTTGGTATCACTCAGGGATATACAACCGTTGTGCTTGCCCATATCGCCTTCTGTACTCCGTATGTAGTGCTGAGCGTTATGCCTCGCCTACAACAGATGAATCCAAACATCTATGAGGCGGCCTTAGACTTAGGCGCAACACCATTTCAGGCACTGCGAAAGGTAATTATTCCAGAGATTCGTCCTGGTATGATTTCTGGCTTTATTCTCGCATTTACGCTATCTATTGATGACTTTGCTGTAACAATATTCACAATTGGTAATCAGGGTCTTGAGACGCTATCTACATTTATCTATGCAGATGCTCGTAAGGGTGGACTAACGC
>JAFOYS010000119.1 GCA_017391435.1 Alistipes sp.
GGGATAACCTCGCGGTCAAAATGGGCTAACTTCTCGGTTAGCCACGGGTCTTGGAGCGTTACGGGGCCACGCACGCCAGCGGTCTGTGTGTTCTGATTCTCTGCAATAGGGCGACCATTCTCGGCCGTCAAGTGTTTTTTGTTCTGTTTCATATCGGAGATTTGTAAGTGTCTGAAACAGAACTTCCAAAACTATGCCATATTGTTTGGTTTTAGACTAATGATAAAGAACCCCAAAAGTTTAGACTAAAACTTTTGGGGTATATTTATGACTCGAGTATTTTATTTTTCTATCCCTGCTTTTCTGATTTGGGCAGTCCGTTGTGGGTGCCGCTACGCAGGAGTTTGCGGGTATAGAGTTTGCCACGGCTGACGGCAAAGAGGTAGTTGCCCGCAAAGGCTATCGTATCTACAGCACCACCTGGTAGGGAGATGATAGTCCTTACACGACCATTTTGGTCACACACCTGAATACCTATATTAGTTGCCACATAGAGATATCCTGAGGCGTCATAGAGAATCTGACCTGCATCGCTATAGAGGAAGTAGAACTGCTGACCGTACGAGTGTTTACCCTCTGGAGTTACAATATAGTCCCAAACCCAGTTGCTCCCCTCTACGCGCTTTGCAATATGGGTGCCACCTGGGTAGAGGGCTGTATATGGGTCGGTTAATGCTATTTTGCCACTTGCCTTAGTGCGGTTACCGTTGGTAGTAACAAACTCCTTTTTTCTGCCTATTTGTAGCACTACCTTATCCTCTGAGTATGGGTGTAGCATAGCTCCCGCAGCGATATTCTCACCAATGCAACGCCACTGCTGCTCATTGTCAAATATAGAAGCAACGGTTTTGCTCTTGCTCTGACCCCTCTTTGGAAGCTCTGGCCAACCCTTAAATAGCCAACGGATAACATCGGGCATAATCTTTCGGGCGTTTTTAGATGAGTGTCCGCCCTCATCCCACGAGTAGTCAACCTCATAACCCGCAAATTGAAGTGCAGAGAGCATCAACTCGTTGTACTCAAACCAGCTACCAAAGAGCGGATTCCAGGTATCTTTGTCATTATCCTGCAAGAATACTCTTATAGGTCTTGGCTCGCACTTGCGAACAAGAGCCGAGAATTGGTCACCGCCACGGAAAGAGACAAATGTGCCGCACGAAGCATAGACGCGCGAAAAGAGGTCTGGTCGTTGCCACGCTGCATTGAAGGCGCAGATTCCGCCACTGCTGTTACCATATATTGCGCGGTCTGTAGCACGATCAGAGATTAAAATCTGTCGGCCATCTTCTGTCTTATGGTTAGATACGGCCGGCAGAACCTCTGTCTCAAGAAACTCTGCATAACGACCATCCATTCTGTCAAGCTCGTTGCTGCGATTGTAGCGAAGAACATTGTTATTAGCATCGCGAATCTGCCCCGGATCTACAAATACGCCAATAGTTACGGGCATATCTCCCTCTGCAATCGACTTGTCAAGAATATCGTACATAAAAGTTCCGCCAGAGACAGATAGCCACAGGCAGGCTGGACTCTTGCCGTCATACTCTTGTGGTACATAGACCTTAATATTTCGTGTAGTACCAGGATAGATTTTTGAGTCCGCCAACTTAAACTTTACCACCTGACCATTGTAGGCAGAGCTCTCAAAAGATATTGCTACAAGAGATAGCGTAAAGATTAGTGTTGATAGAATCCGGTTCATAGTTGTCAATAATAATAAAAGAGGCTGTCGCAGAGAATCTGGACAGCCTCTTGGTAAAC
>JAFOYS010000120.1 GCA_017391435.1 Alistipes sp.
AGCTGCCGGGACTCGAACCCAGAACGACAGAACCAAAATCTGCTGTGTTACCATTACACCACAGCTCAAACAAGTGCTCGTAAGCGGTGGCAAAGGTAATCAAACTTTTTGACCCTGCAAAATTTTATGCTATGAAATATTTTGCTATCTTTGTAGAAAATTCTTAAACCTATGAAAAAGACCATTTTATTGTTAGCGTTACTTTGCAGTATGACTGCCTACGCTACAGGTGTTATTTATCCTTATCAAAACCCAACGGTTTTTGAGGTTAATAGAGAGGCGATGCGCTCAAGTTTTATTGTCTATCCGACAGCCCAAAATGCCAAGGTTGGTAGCTGTTACCGCACCGCTCCAAATTATCAATCGATTGAGGGTGAGTGGAATTTTGCGTGGTATAAGAGTCTCACGGACCAATATGCGGAGGATTTCTACCTACCAACTTTTGACGACTCTCAGTGGAGTAAAATGGTTGTTCCAGGTTTGTGGGAACTCAATGGATATGGAGATCCTGTATATAGCAATAAGGGCTATGCGTGGGATAATGTCTTTGTAGATTGTCCTCCTACTGTGCCTCAGTATAACAACCATCGCGGTCTTTACCGTCGATATATAGATGTGCCAGCAGAGTGGAAAGGTAAGCAGATTTTTGTTCATATCGGCTCTGCGACATCTAATCTTAAGATGTGGGTAAATGGTAAGATGGTTGGCTATAGCGAGGATAGTAAGCTTGAGGCGGTGTTTGATATAACAAAGTATATCAAGGCTGGACAGCGTAACCTCTTTGCAATGGAGATACACCGTTGGTGTGATGGCTCTTATCTTGAAGATCAAGATTTCTGGAGACTCTCTGGTATAGCTCGAGACTGTTATATCTATGCTCGTGATAGAGCTCATATCAAGGATGTTAAGTATACTGCTGCTCTTGAAAATGAGTATCAAGATGGTGTTCTGAGCTTAAATATTGATCTTACACCTGCTGTTAAGTGGGTAGATGTAGTGCTTACTGATGCAAATGACAACCCTTGCTACAAAAAGCGCTTGACTCCAAAGTCTGGCAAGGTGAGTGATTGCGTTGAGATTAAGGGCGTTAAGGCTTGGAGTGCTGAGATTCCATACCTCTACAAACTCACTGTTGCAACGCAGACTGAGGCTGCGGCATTTAATGTCGGTTTTAGAAGTGTTGAGATTAAGAACAATCAGCTTCTTGTAAACGGCAAGGCTATACTTGTTAAGGGTGCAAATCGCCACGAGATGCATCCAGAGCGTGGATATGCCCTTACATACGAGGATATGCTTCGTGATATCAAGATTATGAAAGAGCACAATCTTAATGCGGTGCGTACTTGCCACTATCCAGACTCTCCGCTGTGGTATGACTTGTGCGATAAGTATGGAATTTATGTTGTAGACGAGGCTAATGTTGAGTCGCACGGTATGGGTTATGGCGATAAGAGCCTTGCACATAGAGAGGACTACAAGGCTGCCCATCTCGCTCGTAATCAGCGAGTAGTACTTCGTGATTACAACCACCCATCAGTTATTGTTTGGAGTCTTGGAAATGAGGCTGGCAATGGCAAGAACTTCCACGCTTGTTATGACTGGATAAAGAGTTATGATAAGAGCAGACCTGTACAGTACGAGCAGGCAAGCCATATGTCTTATAAGGATATCCCAAAGAACTACAACTCTGATATTGAGTGTCCGATGTATGCATCGTATTCAGAGTGTGAAGAGTATCTTAATGGCTCTCCAAAGCGTCCGCTTATACAGTGTGAGTACTCTCACGCAATGGGTAACTCTGTAGGTAGCCTGAAGGAGTATTGGGATTTGATTCGCAAGTATCCAACTTACCAGGGCGGCTTTATCTGGGATTTTGTTGACCAAGCCCTCGCGTGGAAAGATCCTCAGACCGGTGTGACATTCTACCGCTATGGTGGTTGCTATAATGATTACGATCCGAGTGATGAGACCTTCTGTAATAACGGATTTATCTCAGCCTCTCGTAAGCCTCATCCTAGCGCTCGCGAGGTATGGCATCAGTATCAGAACATCTGGACTTTCGACAAGGATGTTAATAATGGTGTTATTGAGGTCTATAACGAGAATATGTTCCGTTCTACTGATAACTATCGCCTTGAGTGGGAGATTGCTGATAATGGCGTTAAGAAGCTCTCTGGTGCTATTGATGAGTTTAATATCCCTGCTCAGATGCGTATGAATATCAATCTTGGATATGAGAAGGCTGATATTGAAAAGCTCTCGGGTGAGGTTATTCTTACTGTTCGCTATGTCGTAAAGAGCGATGAGCCGCTTCTTAAAGCAGGTCACTGCGTGGCGTACAATCAGTTTATTATTAGACCGTTTGAGCATACTGCATACTGTTCGCAGCAGTTGAGAGTAGATATGCCAAAGGTCTCTGCTGTGCTCGATATCCCAACAAGAACAGTTACTGGCGCTGACTTTAAGGTTGGTTTTGATGGCCGTGGTCGCCTATGTAGCTATATCTACAAGGGTAAGCAGCTTATTTCAAAGCCTATCTTCCCGCAGTTCTATCGTGCAATGACAGAAAATGACTACGGAACACGCAAGCGCAACTCAAGTGCAATATATTATCACTCTTGGAAGGCATTTAGAAATGCTGAGACATATATGGATTTGTTCCTTATGAAGGAGCAGGAGAATAGGGTAGTTGTCACTGCAGAGTATAGCTATAGCGAGATTGGTATGAGTGTAGAGGTTAGATATGAGATAGATGGAGATGGAAATATTGCTGCCAGCGTGACTATGACACCCGGTAAACCGAAGTTTGATATCAAGGGTATGCTCCGATTTGGTGTAGACTTTGCGATGCCAGAGAGTTTTAATACTATTGAGTTCTATGGCGCTGGCGCTTCAGAGAGCTATTCTGACCGTAAGAGTGGTACGCCTATAGGTATCTATAAGCAGAGTGTGGCTGATCAGTTCTGTATGACATACTCTCGCCCACAGGAGTCTGGCGCACACTGCGACTTGAGATATTGGACTATTACAGACAAAGAGGGAGTAGGTCTGAAGGTCATCTCTTCACAGCCATTCTCTGCTACAGCTATTCCATATCCAATGAGTCAGATAGATATTCATTCACACGACTATCGTAAGTATCCACAACTGCTTCAGAGTGACGGTAATACATATGTAAACCTTGATAAGGCTCAGTCTGGAATTGTCTGTGAGGATAGCTGGGGCGCTCTTGCTCTTGAGCAGTACAGAATCCCGTACCAGAAGCAGAGCTTTGTATTCTACTTAAAGCCTGTTGAGTAATGAAAGGACTCTTTGTTATCCTTGCCTGTTGGCTTGCCGGCAACTACCTGTCAATGCTTATTGACGGGTACTTGTCGGGCAATATTATTGGTATGTTGCTACTATTTACGCTGCTCTGTTGTGGAGTTGTTAAGGGTGAGACAGTGCGAGGTGCCGCAAAGTTTCTTCTTGGCACAATGGCTCTATTCTTTGTTCCATTTGGTGTTGGACTGATGGAGTCTTATGGCGTTATTATGGATAATATAGCCGCTATTGTTATTGCTACTGTTGTTAGTACGTTTGGCGTAATAGTAACTGTGGGATGGGTTTTTCAACTACTAAATAGTAAGAATAATGGTTGATACAATATTTCACTCAGAGCTGTTTTTGCTCACTCTTACTATAGGTATCTACCTACTTAGTGGATATATCTTTCGTAAGAGTAAGTTGATGTTGCTCCATCCCGTGCTACTTACTGCGCTCTGTTTGATACTATTTCTTAACATCGCAGGAATTGACTATCCGCACTATAAAGAGTCTGTGGCTCTGCTCGATTTTGCGCTCGGTATGTCAGTCGTAGCTTTGGGCTATCTTATGTATGAGCAGGTAGAGAGGCTCAAGGGTGCTTCACTTCCGGTTGTTTGCGCTACGCTTGCAGGTTGTGTTGTTGGTATTGGTTTGGTTGTAGCAATTGCGCTAATGTTTGGTATGGAGCGCGAGGTCATAACATCTATTGCACCTAAATCTGTTACTGTGCCTATAGCTATTGCCGTAAGTGAGCCTTTGGGAGGTAGCGTTGCAGTTACATCTGTAGTTGTCTTTTGTACAGGGGTCTTGGGTAGTATCTGCGGCCCTAAATTGCTTGATTTGTTTAGGGTTACAGACCCTATGGCAAAGGGATTTGCCCTTGGCGCAGCATCGCACGGTATAGGAACAGCACGCGCCATCGAACTTGGAGCAGTCGAGGGCGCGATGTCTGGTCTTGCAATGGCACTAACGGGTTTTGGAACGGCTGTGCTACTGCCAATAGTTGAAAAATATCTCTATTAGTCTATATAGTACTCAAGTAGGGTAGCCTTACCACTTACGGTTATCTCATTTGCATCGGCGGGGATCAGAACGACCTCGCCCTTTTTAATTGTCTCACAGCCATCATCCGTAGTTATCTGCGCCTCTCCATCTGTGCAGTAGTAGAGTATAAAGGAGTCTAATGAACTCAGATTACGCTCAGCAGTGCCTTCTACACTGAGAATGTTGCAGGTAAAATAGTCGCACTTTACAATCTCCACGGCCTGGTTTGTGCGAATCTTGTAGTTGAGTCTACAGTTGGCTACATTGGATGAAAAATCAATAGCATCAACTGCATATGCTGTGTGTAGCTCGCGAGAGTTACCGTTGCTATCAACTCTGTTCCAATCAAAGATACGGTATGTGAGGTCTACCGGTTGCTGAATCTCAATCAGTGTAACCCCGCCAGAGATAGAGTGTACAGTACCTGAAGGGATAATAAACGCATCGCCAGCCTTAACGCTCACTGGCTCAATAATATCTGCCACTGTGCCCATAGCTACAGCGTCAATATACTGCTCGCGGGTAATGTTGGTATCTTTAAAGCCGATGTATAGCATAGCATCAGGCTCGGCGCTAACGACATACCACATCTCTGTCTTACCGCAACTATCGTGTCTCTCGGCTGCAAGCTCATCATCTGGGTGTACCTGCACAGATGTCTTATCTTTGCAATGTAGAGTCTTGAGAAGTAGTGGGAATGACAGACCAAAGCGCTCAAAGACACTCTCGCCAACAATCTCACCCATATATACCTCAATTGCCTCCTGAAGGTTATTACCCTTAAAGAAACCATTTGATATTACCGAAATATTACCTTCAATACCAGAGACATCCCAGCTCTCGCCGTAGACTTTACTTTTGTCCACGCGAATTCTCTGCCCCCTTTTCATCTCAAGAAGAGCTTCGCCGCCCCAGATGTGCTGCTTGAGTATTGGTCTAAACTTTATTGGATACATACTACTTAAATAGCTCTTCAACCTTTACTACAACATCCTCCTTATTTGGATCAAGATCAAAAACAATGCTTGGCTTGAGATACCACAACTCTTTGCCCTCAGTGGCACGCTTCTCACCTCCACCTGTGATGTTCAGCATAATTGTAGCGCTTCTATCAATATTTCCCTTCTCAACCTCTGCAATAAGCGTTGCAAGGGCAACAGCTGGTGCTGGGTGAATGTCAATGCCCTCGGTCTGCAGGAACAACTCTGCAGCCTTTGCTGCTTGCAAATTGTCTGCCATAAGTATTGTGCCATCAGTGGCTTTCAGAGCATCGTAAAGTCCACCAGCAATTGAGTATGGAGGTCTACGATTTGAAAGTACCTTTGCATCAATAGTCTCAGCATCACGGCGAGCTTGATTATCATCATATGGCAGAAGTGCTCTTGAATCAGCCTTCCACGCCTCATACATTGGCAGGAATGGAGCATTCTGCGAAACCATTAGTCGCATAAGGTTTGTACCATAGCGACCATCCTCTATAAGGCGCATATTTGCCTCCCAAGCGGCAATAGCACCAGTTCCGCTACCTACAGCCTGGAAATAGTAGTCAGGAATACGGCCTATAGTAGTTACGGCAGAGAGTACAGTTGTTGCCATACCATCGCGGCGAGCGATATTCTTTGCGCCACCCTCTGCATAGAACATTGGTGAGCTGAGTACAAGGTTGCTAAGATGTATAGCGTCAAAATAGTCTCCACCCTTACGGCAACTGATAAGTTTTACACAATCGTTCAGAGGCTCTGTAAACCACATAGCACTCAGATTGTCCTCAGGAACGGAGAGTAGTAGTGGGATGTTGTTATCAGAGCAAACCTTTGCAAATGCGCGAGCTGTATTTCCTGCAGAAGCTACAACAAGAACCTTACGGCAAGACTCATCTGTACGAGCACAAACGCTATACGCCTCAGTCTCCTTAAACGAGCAGGTCATCATCTTTGCACCGCGCTCTGGGAAGTAGCCGTTAAATGTAATATAAAGATTCTCAAGACCTAAGGCCTTTGCAAGACCTTCGCTACGATAGGTTACAGGCGCAGCCTCACACTTGAGCATTCGCTTCATAGGTAGCCAGTCGCGGAATTTGTAAAGTCCCATCTGGTCATCATATACTGTAAGGCGCTTGTTTGCATAGTTTGCGCGAACAAGCGATGGTTTGTCATAACCCTCAAAATCAAGCGTCCAACCAGTGTCTTCAAACTCCTGGCCGGTTGCTACACATATCAAACTGTATTGTGTTGGTATAAATGCTTTCATAAAATCGTAGTCTTTGTAACTTACAAAGATATTAATTTATTTAGAATTTAGCAAATTTGCCTCTACAAACTCACCTAACTCAAC
>JAFOYS010000121.1 GCA_017391435.1 Alistipes sp.
AAACCTTTGTCTCATCCGAAGTGTACTCCTTGCCATTTGCTGACCACTTAACTAAAGCCTTGTACTCACCCACTGCCAGATTTGATACTGTTGTAGTCTGACCTGGGGTCATATTTGCTGCATTATTACCGTTAAGGTAGAGCTCAATTGTTGCAGAGTCTGCGTCAGTAAGAACGATATCCTTAACATAGATTGAACGACCGTCAAGAGAGTTGTCCTTATTTGTATAAGATGAGAGGATAGTGTAGCTAAGTGTTGGCTCAACAACTGGCTCAGCCTTCCACTCTACATTGAGCACTGTGCGCTTACCATTCTCAAATGTAAGCTCCTTTGAAACTGTGTATGTATCACCATTAGCAGCTGTAAGGGCAACCTCAAATGGGAAAGTACCCTGAGCGATATTGAACACTACAGTGTCGCTGTTGATATCAGAAACTGTGGCAGATGTTCCGTTGCAGAAGTTCTCTGTAGAGCTGATTGTAACTTCGCTGATAGCCTTGCGTGTAGCGCGACCAGCCTCATATACACGAATCTCGAATGCTGCAGAGGCGTGTGCCATAGTAACAGTGCCAAGGTTATCTACAGTAGCATCGCTAACAAAACCAACAAGGGTTGGAGTCCACTTACCTGTCTGTACAAAGCCAACCTTCTCTGTGCTGATATATGCCTCGTATGGGTATACAAATACAAATGTAGATGGCTTATCAGTTGCGTAGACAAACTTCTCAGCACCAAACTTGCCGTTAGTCTTGAGTACAAGCTCATTTACGGTGTTATCACCTGCAAGCTGATATGCTGCAATCTTGTCTGTAGCCTCCCAGCTCCACTCAAGATTCTCACTAAAGGCACGAGAAGAGCTATCAAGGTTAACCTCCATAGAGGTTGTTAGATATGCTGGGGCAACTACCTGATTTGCCTCAGTTGAGCAGCCAACAAGAGCTGCAAGTGCTATAATTGCTGTAAAAATCTTTCTCATAGTCAATCAAAATTAAGCCCAATTGTCATCCTCACCGCCATAGTTACCACCATCTGGCACCTCAATACCTGTGCTGAGCGCAAAGCCCTGCTCAACTGCCAACATCTCAATCTCAATTGTTGGCTTGCTGTAAATCATCTTAATCATCGTCTTATGTTTTAAATAAATATTATCTGTATCAGCGATTTACGCCATCCGATTTTGACGAAATCGGGGCAAAGTTACAACTTATTTTTCTGACAGATTGAGATTTAATAAATTTTTTTACAAATTTTCAACGAATCGGCAATTTTTAACCATAAAACCCAACATTGCCTGTTATTAGCAATAAACACATATAGCAGTGTCCAACACCAAAATTCAATCAGAACGAGATATTTTTAGGCTTGCGTAGGCTGTAAAACCGCAAATCTGATTTTAGGTGAGGATTTACCACGCTCGGCAAAAAAATTAGCAGTGGATAGTACTAAGCGTACATCCACTGCATAATTTTTATGTTAGCGGCAGGAAATACCGCATAAAATCAGATTTACTCCTCAGCAACAACTGAAATAGCAACCTCAGCCTTAACCTCGCGGTGAAGCTTAACGGTAACCTTGTACTCACCTACGGTCTTGATACCCTCAACGGTGATGTTCTTCTTGTCAACCTCTACGCCCTTAGCAGCGAGTGCCTCAGCAACATCAGCAGAGGTGATAGAACCGAAGATACGACCCTCCTCAGCCTTTACAGTAAATGTAAGAGCGAGGTTCTCAAGAGTTGCAGCAAGTGCCTGAGCGTCTGCAAGGATCTTAGCGTCCTTGTGAGCACGCTGGCGAAGGTTCTCAGCAAGAATCTTCTTTGCAGAAGCTGTAGCAGCCTTTGCGAAGCCCTGTGGAATCAGGTAGTTGTTAGCATAGCCAGGACGAACATTAACGATGTCGTTAGCGTAGCCCAAGTTCTCTACATCCTTAATCAAAATAATCTCCATAGTGCCTCCTCCTTATTTCATACAATCGGTTACGAATGGCAGA
>JAFOYS010000122.1 GCA_017391435.1 Alistipes sp.
AATGTTGCGCCCGCATCGGCACACATCTGCTTTACAATAAGCGCCGTACGGTAGAGTTCGTTCTGAGATACATCCTTCATCCGAAGTTGTATCCAGCGACAACCTCCATCAAGAGCCATCCTAACAGAGTCAAGGTAGGAGTAGCGAGCCGTAAAATGAGAGATAAACTGTATCATAACCTTTGCTTTTTAGACTTTGCATTAACCGCCATAGACGGCTTTGATAATAACAATAGAGTCCCCCTCTGTAAGCACGGTCTGCTCCCAGAGTTGTCGAGAGATAATCTTACGGTTTACAGCAACGGCTATGCCTGCAGTCGAAATTTCCAGCTCAGAGATGAGCTCAGAGAGAGTTGTAGATACAAAAGATCCCTCTTTGTTGTTTACAGTAAGTCTCATAATAGTAACACTATAAATACAAAGAGGGCTCAAGCCGCGCAATCCTTTCGGTAGTACTAACTACATCAAGTTCAAGGGTATAATCTCAGCCTTACGCTCAGCCCAACCACATAGCTTCCCAATTTACAAGCCACCAACAAACCCAACCAGATTTAAAGGCAAACATAAAATGTCCTATGCAGTTAAGGGCAAAAACAAAAGCACCCCTTTGCAGTATTTACTACAAAGGTAGTGCTTTTTAGATTTTTTACAAAGAAAATTGACTATTTTTTCATATTGTCGTTTGTAAGCAGTGTGCCATTGTGCTCGCCGGTAAGACTCTCAAGGAAGGCTACAATCTTCTCCTCCTCAGCGTCAGTGAACGATACACCAACCTGATATGTACCCATCTTGCAGACAGCCTCCTTAAGCTCTGGCTCTGTTCCGTCGTGGAAGTATGGCGCAGTAAGAGCGACATTTCTCAGACCTGGAACCTTAAAGCGGTGGCGGTCACGCTCAAGTGCGGTCTCCTTATTGCGGCCATTATCCTCAACAGTCAGCTCTGTACCTCTATCTGCAAAGTAGTCTGCATACTGACCCATCAGCTCATAAGACTCTCCACCAAGAATTGCTCCTACGTGGCAAGTCGCACAGTTATACTTTACAAACAGCTCATAACCCTCTTTCTGCTCCTCGGTAATTGCTGTAGCGTCGCCAAGCAAATATTTATCAAAGGCTGAGTTAGGGGTAATAAGCGTACGCTCAAACTCTGCAATAGCGTCGGTAATGTTCTGCTCGCTCCAACCGTCTGGGTATACTGCCTTGAACTGCTTTGTAAGCGCCTTATCCTTTGCAAGCTTTGCAATAATCTGGTCAAAAGACTGGCATCCCATCTCTACAGGGTTGAGCGGTGGGCCTGCAGCCTGAAGCTCAAGGGTAGCAGCACGACCATCCCAGAACTGAACAAAGTTATATACTGCATTGTAAACAGTAGGAGCATTAACGCCACCAAACTGTCCACCAACGCCCTCAGAGTACTGCTTGTTATCTACACCAGCGGTGTTCAGTCCGTGGCAAGATGCACAAGAGACAGTATTGTCAATCGAAAGGCGAGTGTCGTGGTAGAGAATGCGACCAAGCTCCACCTTAGCAGCATCTGTAGGTAGGCACTGAGCGATAGGACGGATAGGCTCACCTGCAAGGCCATCGTTATAGTACTGTGCGCGGAAATTGTCTGCCCAGCTATCAACAACAGCAGCCTTAGCCTTTGTCATCTGACTACCCCAATGTACAAGATAGTACTTTGCCATAGGCATATCTCCATCAAGGGCAGCCTTCTCAACCTTTGCCACATCTACTACAGAGATCTTACCTCCATTTTTCAGTGCCTCGATCATTGGTGCAATATCAAACATCTTATAGCCCTCCTGGCTATCAGTCTTAACTACATCACCAATAACGGGGAATGACGAGTAGAACGGAAGCTTTGGCTCAGCGCTGTGACAGCTCAAGCAACCACCATCGTCTAAAATCTCAAGAAGCTGCGCCTCTGCAGGCAGCTCCTCTGAAGGTGCAGAGCAACTAATGCGATAGACAGCAAATAGAGCAGCTACTAACACCAACGAACAATAAAGTAGTTTTTTCATCATAACTGTTTGGTTTTAGGTTATTTATCTATTATATGTATGAACACTCTGTTTTGCAGATGGTAGGTAATTTACGCCATACCAACACATCTGCAACGATAGGAAGGCGACAACAATAACGGCACACACCACAGCCCTACTGCCCCTCTTTAGTCTTAAAAGATGTATAGATAGCAGATATATAAGCCAAGTGGCAGCCGCCCAACTCTCCTTTGCATCCCAGCTCCAATAGTCGCCCCACGCCTGCTTTGCCCAAAGTGCACCGGTAAGCATTCCCACAGTAAGAAAGGCCACCCCGCCATAGAGCAGACTCTCAACCGCATTATCTACACGCTGACGACCAAAGAGCGAGTAGACAGAGAGCAGTGTCGCGCAACCAAGCAGCGCATAGGAGAACATATATATAGCCACGTGAGGTATAAACCACACACTCTGCAGTGCCGGCATCAGCGTAGCATCGTGAATCTCTGGCTTAAAGCAGTTTACAGCCATAAAGACCGTTGCAAGCATCGTAGCAAAGCTCGGCACCCAACGGTATCCCCAGCGCTGATAAGTAAAGGCGCCCGAGATAAATAGGAAGAGGCTATACCAGAGTCTTGTCTCGCCCATAGTTCGCATAGGCGGACGGTCAAGAGCAATCCACAGTCCGGCGACAAACACCATTATCACCGCTGTAGAGACCCACATACAACACACCGCAACTCTACTACGCAGAGAGCTTCTAAATGCCGCTACGGAGCCAACCACGCCGACAAGCGCCGCCACAATGGCAAAAACGGGAAATATTGTCCAACCTATCATCGCTTAGCTCCTCCCAAAAACATTAATAGTGCACCTACAATCAGCATTACAATACCCACAACCATCACTGCTCGCCACGGCTGATAGACAATCTGAACAACAAGGCGTGTAGCTGCATCATTGCGCTCAAAGTTCATCAGATATATACTTTGTGCAAAACTGACATTGTACGGATCATTAACCTCAAGCGTTACGGGATTGCCATCTACCTCTATATCTGCTCGATACTGCTCTGGCACACCAGCCTCATTGTACTGAACATCAAACTCTGCAAGGCGAAGGGTATAGTCTAACTTTTTTGCCGTACCATCTATATATATAGCTTGCTGTCGTGGTGTATCGTCTACAATCATACGAAGCTCCTGATAGTCTGCCGCACCCCAAAAGCCAGCCACAAGTGCAAGCAGCAGACCTAAGTGACTCACTAAAAAGCGCCAGCGAACTGTCCCCTGAACTCTCCAACCACGCAGAGTGACCATAGCCACTACACTCATCACATAGAGCACCATCAGCACAAAAATATAACTCTGCGTAGCAGGCTCGCTCTGCAAACCTACAACAAGACAACCAATAGCTGCAAAGACTATAGCCGAGACAGTAGCCTGAGCTGAGAGCAGATAACGAGCAATAACATTTTTAGACCTCGCCCTATATAACTCCACCACAGCTATAAGCCATAGCACCATCAGTATAAGATTCATCGGAAAGGCAAAAAACTCTATCGGCAGAGCGCCTACAGTAGCCTCCAATAGCCACGAGACAACCCCTGCCACTAAAACAAGCAGCACGGTTGTGACGGTATATCTGCTAATGGATATCTGCATAATGCCTCTTTTTTGTGTAAAGATAACAGATTTCTATATTATCTCCAAAAAAAAGTGGATTTTTTTGCAAAATTATATCTACTACACTACATCTTCTGTTGAAATTTAGCCCTGAAAGTGTAGCAGCGAAACTTAGATTAGCCCCACCAGATGTTATGACAAAATCTTAAGTTTTGTAACTGCGTGGACGACAAGACTGGCAGTGTTATTACACCCCGTCTTCTCAAGGATACGAGCACGGTGGGCATCAACCGTGCGTTTAGAGATATTTAGTTGCTCGGCAATTTGTGGAGTAGAGAGACCCTTACAGATACAGGTAAGAACTGCTAACTCACGCTCGGTCAGTTCATCAGCGCCCGAGAGAGAGGCTGGGCTCTGGTAATAAGGAATATACTCCTCTCCGCGAACTACGGCATTTATAGCTTCACAGACAATATGTATATCAGAGTCCTTATTGATAAAACCCTTAACACCGGCAGAGACCATCTGCTGTATATACTGCTGCTCGCCGAACATAGTCAGCGCAACGACCTTAAGCTCGGGACGCTGTTGCAGAGCCAAAACAGTCGCCGTCTTGCCATCCATATTTGGCATTGAGATATCCATCAGAACCACATCAACATCTAACCGAGGCAAGGCGGCAATAAACTCTGAACCATCAGAATAGTCGCCAACTATCTGATAGTCGCTCATTGCAGAGAGCAAACCCTTGAGTCCATTGCGGAAGAGTGTATGGTCGTCAACAATAGCAATTTTTACCATAAATCAACTATTTACTTGCACCTGTGCAGTAGCTTTAAAGCCCATTCCCTTTGCGCTGTTAATAGTAAATGTTCCACCCAAAGAGCTAATACGCGATGAGATATTTGACAGTCCCATACCGCAGTCTGTAACCGTCTCTGGATCAAATCCGCGACCATTATCAGCATAGTTAAGTGTCAGCGTATTGTCCTGATATTCAAGATCTAACACTATATCGGTACAGCCAGAGTGTTTTAGAGAATTATTTATCAGCTCACAAATAACACGATAGACTATAACCTCCACATCGCCATCAAAGCGCTCTGTAGTAAGGGTTGTATTGAATCTTATTACAACGCCGTGCATAACCGACAATCGGGATGTAAAGTTCTCTACAGCCTGCGAGAGTCCAAAGTCCACAAGCACCTGCGGCGAGAGGTTATTTGATATCTCTCTTACAGAGCGCAGAGCCTGGTCCAGAATATAGATTGTATTGCTCAAAAGTTCGCGCTGCTGCTCTGAAAGACCATCCTGCGAGAGTGCCGAGAGAGACATCTTTGCCGATGAGAGCAGTGGGCCCATACCGTCGTGTAACTCCTTAGAGAAGTGCTGCTTTGAACGCTCCTCTGCACGCAACACCTCCGTCATAATACGACGATTGAACATCGCGCGCTGGCGGTCTACACGATCCAGATAGTTGACCAATCTATGTGCAAATAGCACTGCCACAGAGATACATATAGAGACCACCACACCAAGGACGATAGAGATATAGAGGCCTACCTGGTCGTTCTCAATACCGATAACCTCAAAATATCGCTCCACACCAATAAGCACAAAGCCTATGACACAGAGAATCCAAATGGCGCTATACTTTGTTCGCCTAACAAGACGGAGTGCATAGACTATGGCAACAAACTGGAGCATCAACGCCAGAATAACCACAATCTTAAGAGCAAGTGGGGTTCCCATAGTCGTAAAGTTTATCCTACTCCAAAATATCTGTCACAGCCTTAAGCTGAGCATACGATGTAAGGTCTACCTGTACAGGCACAACGGCTACATAGCCATTCTTAAGCGCCCACTCGTCAGTATCTGTAGCCTCTGGCTCAGCATTCTGGAAGCCACCGGTAAACCAATAGTAACTCTGGCCATACGGATCCTTACGCTCCAGAACATCGTCTACCCAGAAGCCCTTTGTCTGACGACAGACCTTAATGCCCTTAATCTGATCAACTGGCAGTATAGGTATGTTTACATTGAGGCACAGAGGGCGTATATCGCTATCAATCACGCTCTTGGCAATCCTTATTCCATACTCAACGCAAGCCTCAAAGTCTGCATCGGCGCTATGGTCAACATTAGACAGACCAATTGATGGCACACCGTAGAATGCCGACTCTATAGCCGCACCCATAGTGCCCGAGTAGAGGAGGTTTGCCGCCGAGTTAGTTCCGTGGTTAACTCCAGAGATTGTCATATCAACCTTACGACCCTTCAAGAAGTAGTCAAAGGCGAATTTTACGCAATCTACAGGGGTACCATTGAGCGAGTAAATCTCACAATCCTCGCTCTTGCTGATTGTCTTGAGTCGCAGCGTGTCGCAGATGGTTATTGCCTGGCTCTTACCGCTCTGCACGGTATCTGGAGCCACAGCAATAACCTTTCCGAACTTACGCGCAACCTCAATTGCCGCCTGAAATCCCTTTGACTGATAGCTATCGTCATTGGTCACAAAAATCAGTCTCTCATTCATATGAGTGGCAGTTTGGTGTTATTTGTTAGATTTTAGAGATTGCTATCTTTACAGGGGTATCGTTAACCTCGTTGTACTTGTCAATAGTAAGACCCTCAGGG
>JAFOYS010000123.1 GCA_017391435.1 Alistipes sp.
CTTGCCATAGCGACGCTCAATCTCCTCCTTAACAATGCGGAAGGCGATAGCAGGCTCAGTTGTAGTACCAGACTTAGATGCAACGATAGTAGCAATAGAGTACTCCTTAAGTGCCTCCATCATCTCGCCAAGGTAGTCCTCAGAGATGTTCTGACCAGCGAAGAGTACGATAGGGTTCTTGTGAGTTTTGTGAAGAAGCTCAAAAGAGTTTGTCATAGCGTCGATAACAGCCTTTGCGCCAAGGTAAGAGCCACCAATGCCGATGCAGATAACAACCTCTGCCACCTCGCGAAGTTTTGCAGCCTGAGCGTTGATGGCGTCAAGGTGAGCCTGGTCAATGTCAGATGGAAGGGTAATCCAACCGAGGAAGTCGTTACCCTTGCCCTCACCTGCGTGAAGCAACTCATTTGCAGCGATAGCCTCGCGCTTAATCTCTTCAGAAATTTCGATACCTGCACTACGGGTATCAAGCTTGATTAATTCCATAAAATGATGTTTATTATATGTTTATGTATGTTCCTCAAAAGGCACACCAAAGATACGAAAAAAAAACTGAAAAAAAATATAAGTTTGGAATAAAACTTTCCCAAGATTTTTTTATACCTTTGTGTCCAGATAGCTAAGGGCTCTTTTGAGGGGTTTTGGCTTGAGTCGAAATTAAAAAATAATAAACAAATATGGGTCTTTTTTCTTTAACTCACGAGTTGGCGATAGACTTAGGTACTGCCAACACACTTATTGTCTACAATGACGAGATTGCTGTAGAGGAGCCATCGGTAATTGCGGTGGATCATCAGGGCAAGTTGAAGGCTTTTGGTCACGAGGCGGCACGCTACATTGGTAAGTGTCCTGATAATCTTCGTACCATTCGTCCTCTTCAGAATGGTGTTATTGCGGATTTTGATGCTACTGAGCTGATGCTCAAGGGTATGATTGGCCGCATTAAGACTACAGGTTCTCTCTTCTCTCCATCGCTTAAGATGGTTATCTGTATCCCTTCTGGTTCTACGAATGTTGAGATTCGTGCCGTGCGCGAGTCTGCAGAGCACGCTGGAGGCCGTGAGGTGGCTATGATTTTTGAGCCTATGGCGGCAGCGCTTGGTGCAGGTCTTGATGTGACTGCCCCTGAGGGTAATATGATTATCGATATCGGTGGTGGTACCTCTGAGATTGCTTGTATCTCGCTGGGTGGTATTGTCTGCTCAAAGTCTATCAATGTCGCAGGCGATGTCTTTACAAACGATATTAAGAACTATGTCAAGGTGCAGCACAATATCCGTATTGGAGAGCGTACTGCCGAGCAGATTAAGTGTAAGATTGGTGCAGCGCTTCCAGAGTTGGAGGAGGAACCAGAGGATCTGCAGATTAGCGGTCCGAGCGTGCTTACATCACTGCCGCAGACTATTACTCTTAACTATAGCGAGATTGCATACGCCCTTGAGGGTTCACTTGCACAGCTTGATGAGGCTCTTATGCAGGTGCTTTCAGATATGCCAGCAGAGCTCTACTCAGATGTTGTTAAGAACGGCGTCTATATTGCCGGTGGTGGTGCAATGATTAAGGGTTTGCAGAAGCGTCTTTCTGACAGAACAGGTCTGCAGTTCCATATTGCTGAGAATCCGCTGCGTGCGATTGTTCGCGGAACAAACTTGGCTTTGAAGAATATGGATCGCTACTCTTTCCTTATTCGTGCATAGGGGATAATTACAGCATAAGGTGGGCTGTCTAATTTGGACAGCCTATCTCGTTTAGATATTTTAGTATGCACAAGCTAATATATTTTATAAAGAAGATATATACGCCACTAATTTTCTTCTTTTTGGAGATTATGGCTCTGTATATCTATAGTTCATCTTCGCCATATGCAGCCTCGCAGTTGCGTAGCTATAGCCACCAGATTTTTGGGTGGTGTGGCTCGCAGTTTACTGCAATGAGAAACTACTTCTCTCTTGATAGTGAGAATATAGCACTCAACGAGCGCATTGCTCAGCTTGAGACAGTTCTTGCTGCATATAGGAATCACTATCCCCAGAGTGTTGAGGCCGAGATAGATATAGCACCAAATAGTTATATTGCAGCAAAGGTTGTTAGCAACACTCTGAGTAGCAAGCAGAACTATATTGTGGTCAATAAGGGTCTTGAGGACAATGTCCGCATTGGTATGTCAGTCCTCTCGCCCGAGGGTTATGCTGTAGGTCATATTACAAACTGCTCGCAGCGCTTCTCTATTGCCACATCAATTCTAAATACAACCCTTAAGATTAGTGCGCGCCTGAGTGATGATAGGAGTATGTGCCTTGCCTTCTGGGATGGCGTAGATGCCCATATGTTCAACGCTACAGATATCTCTAAGTATGCAAAGGTTGTGCAGGGCGAGAGTGTTGAGGCTGCGGACTTCTCAGAGTACTTCCCTGCAGGGGCAATTATTGGTACTATCGAGAGTTTTGAGATGAATGATGACAATACAATGTACAACTGTAAGCTGCGCCTTGCTGCAGATATGTCGCGCTTGGATAATGTTATACTTGTTGACAATAGCGATATTGATGAGGTTAAGATACTCAAAACTCAGCCTGAGCCTGCTGTACAGAACTTGTCAGCACAGGATAGTGATGAGTCATTAAATGTTCAAACAAACCCGTAGTTATGAAGAGCCGTTATCAGTATATACTTTTTGTTGTAGTTGTGCTGCTTGTTCAGGTGCTGCTGCTAAATAATCTTACATTTAGCCCCCTTGTTGCGCCACTTGCATATATTGTGCTTGTGATAATGACCCCTCTTGGCACCTCTTCGCTAAAGATGATCTGTATTGGTGCGCTGCTGGGTCTAGCAATGGATTTAGCTATGGGTACTATGGGTATAAATGTCATTGCAACACTGCCCGTAGCATACTTCCGCCGTCCGATGCTCCACTTTTTTGCCTCTTATTCAGATATGGATGGCGAGGGTGGTGTGCCCACATCATTGCGTCTGACATATTTCCACAACTATGTAGTGGCTATGGTTGTAATTCATAGCTTGATATTTTTCTGCTTTGAGCATCTGTCTATGGCCCACCTTGGTTATATGCTACTACGATTTGTTGTCAGCACAGCAATCTCTGTAGGCGTTGTATATTTTTTCATTGGAATTTTCACTTCGAAACTTGTTAGACGATGAACAATCCTCGAAACGATACTTGGCGTCATCAAGTTTTGCGATGGCTTGTCTTGGGCGTCTTCATATTTTTTACAGGTACAGCTGCCTATATCCAGCTTATAGAGGGCAACGAGTACTTTAATAGGGCAGAGAGAGAGGTTGTAAGGTATATTACAACCTATCCTCCTCGTGGAGAGGTCTTTGACCGCAATGGAGAGTATCTTATCCAGAATCTTGTCTGCTACGACCTTATGGTCATACCTGTGGAGACCTCTAAAAAGGGGATAGATACTCTGCGCCTGTCTCAAATCACAGGTACATCAGTAAATAGGCTGAAAAGGGCGTTTAGAGATGCTCGTAAGGCTGGCCGTATAGCTTCGCCAGTGGCAAAGCACCTTACTGTGGAGGCAAAACTAAAGCTTGACGAGTGGAATCTTCAGGGTTTCTATACTGTGCCGCGAACAATGCGCCAGTATCCACGAAAGACGGGTGGAAACCTCTTTGGAAGCATCTGCGAGGTATCAGAGAAGTTCCTTAATGAGCGAAATCAAGACGGTTACTATACCGTAGGAGACTATATTGGTGAGCAGGGCCTTGAGTCATCATACGAGAAGTATCTTCGTGGAGAGAAGGGTCGAGTGCGCCAGTATAAGTATGAGGATCACTCTGTAGCCAATGAGGTTGAGGTTGAGGCTGTAGCGGGTAAGAATCTTACAACTACTATAGATGTACGCCTGCAGGCCTTTGCTGAGGAGCTTATGGAGGGTAAGGTGGGCTCTGTGGTCGCTATTGAGCCAAGTACCGGTGAGATTCTTGCAATGGCCTCCTCTCCAACGTTTGATCCTAATGAGCTGCTTGTAGGTCGTGGCCGTGGTAATAACTATGTACGATTGCTCAATGAACCTCGTGGTCCAATGCTAAATCGTGCAGTAAAGTCTCCACTGCCTCCAGGCTCTACATTCAAGCTCCTTAATGGACTTATTGGATTGCAGGAGGGCGTTCTGCGTCCAGGATATAGATATAGTTGCGATAGGGGTTATAAGTCTGGTCGTGTGAAGATGGGTTGTCACGAGCACCGCTCTCCGCTTGACCTTGATTTTGCTATTGCAACATCTTGTAATGCCTATTTTGCTAATGTGTTCCGTAATATCTTGGAGAATAAGAAGTATAAGTCTCCAAAGGAGGGATATGTGGCGTGGAAAGAGTATGTAAATAGCTTCGGCTTTGGCGCTCGCTTGGGTGTTGACCTCTATGGCGAGGCCTCGGGAACGGTTATGTCACGCGAGTACTATGATAAGCTCTATCATAATTCGTGGAATGCCCTTACTCTAATCTCGCTATCTATTGGTCAGGGTGAGATTCAGTCGACAACGCTCCAGTTGGCAAACTTTGCAGCAACTATTGCAAACCGTGGATACTACTACATCCCACACCTTGTTAAGGCTATTGAAGGTCAGGACTCTATAGATATCAAGTACCGTACACCCCATATTACGCCTGTAGATAAGCACCACTTTGAGACAATTATTAAGGGTATGTGGCGAGGTGTGAATGTTGACGGTACGGGTCAGATTGCAAGACTTGAGGGGTATGATGTCTGCGGAAAGACTGGTACTGCCGAGAATCCCCTTGGTGAGGATCACTCTACATTTATCACCTTTGCACCGCGAAACAATCCGAAGATTGCTGTAGCTGTATATGTTGAGCACGGAGTGTGGGGTTCTACAGCCGCTGCGCCTATAGCCTCGCTTATTGAGGAGTTGTACCTTACAGACACAGTTGCTCGTCCGTGGTTAGTAGAGCAGGTTAAAAATCTTAAGTTAGACTACTATAACGCATATGATCGCAAAAAGAAGAAGTAGCGAGATACAACTCTTTCAGGGTGTAGATTGGGGTACAGTAGCCCTCTATGTCGTGATAACCCTTATCGGTTTTGCGGCTGTCTTTAGTGCGTCATATGTGGAGGATGCAGCAGATCCGTTTAGCTTTAAACTCTACTATGTCAAGCACCTGGTGTGGATGGGACTTGCTTATGTGTTTGCGCTTATAATCCTCCTTCTCGATCGTAGCCTCTGGCATAAACTCGCATATTTTATCTGTGTGGGCTCTGTAGCCTTTGTCCTTGTCACCTTTACGCCGCTTGGTAAGGTTATTAATGGTGCGCGTGCGTGGATTGAGTTGGGTGGATTTACTTTCCAACCTATGGAGATCGCAAAGGTTGGAGTTTCGCTTGCCGTTGCACGCCTAATGAGTAACTACGAGTTTACTGTTCAGCGCTTTGGAGATATGCTTAAGGTGCTGATGATTCTTTTTGTGCCGTTCTGTATTGCTGTTATTCAGAACGATACAGGCTCGGGACTTGTATTTTGCTCATTCCTCTTTATGTTCTACCGTGAGGGTCTGGATAACTGGATATGCGTGCCTGCAATATTCTTTGTGGCTCTGCTTATCCTCTCGTTTTTGATGGCTCCAGGTGTTCTGCTTTTAGCACTGCTCTTTATCTTTACATTTAGTGCCGGTATGCTTATGCGTGACCGCTGGAAGATATGTGTGCAGTATGTTATGTTGCTTATGTCTGTTAGCACAGCGCTATTTGTACTCCTGTGCTTCATAGCTCCAAATAAGTTTACCCTCTATCAGTGCCTGCTCTACACAACTATGGTATCTATGGTTGGCGTTGTAGTGTTTGCCTATCGAGCAAATATCCGTAAGCTCTACTTTTTGGTGCTTATATTCTTTGTCTCGGTAGTCTGTCTGCCTACATCAGATATGATGTTCCACCACCTTAAGGACCACCAGCAGCAGCGTATCCGTACCTTCCTCGGTCTGCATAACGACAGCGACGCCAACTACCACGTGCGCCAGTCTAAGATTGCTATCGGCTCGGGAGGCCTGTTTGGTCAGGGATACCTTGAGGGTGATATGGCTCGCTATGGCCGTGTGCCGGAGAACCATACAGACTTTATCTTCTGTCTTATTGGCGAGGAGTTTGGTTTTATCGGTGCGGTAGTGCTCTTTGCGCTGCTTGCACTGCTCATTTTACGCATTATGCGTATGGGAGATAGACAGTTGGAGACCTTCGGTAGGGTCTACTGCTACTGCGTGGCCTCAATGCTCTTTTTCCACTGTCTAATCAATCTGGGTATGACTATGGGTGTGGTGCCTGTGATGGGTATTCCGCTGCCACTTGTAAGCTATGGAGGCTCGTCAATGCTCGGTTTTTCAATATTGATTTTTATTGCTATAGCCCTTGATGCCTCCCCAATAAAGAGACAATCATCACTTTATACTTGGTAAAATATGAAAAAACTACTTTTTATCCCACTGCTAATATCTGCCTTTGTGGCTTGTGAA
>JAFOYS010000124.1 GCA_017391435.1 Alistipes sp.
ATAAATTTATTAAACTGATGGAGGGAATGAACAATGCCTAAGAGAACAGATATAAAGAAAGTTATGGTTATCGGCTCTGGCCCAATTGTAATTGGTCAGGCAGCCGAGTTTGACTATGCAGGTACACAGGCGTGTCTTGCGCTTAAGGAGGAGGGCTATGAGGTTATCCTTGTAAACTCTAACCCTGCAACAATTATGACCGACACATTTATCGCCGACAAGGTATATATGGAGCCGCTCAAGTTGGAGTATGTAGCAAAGATTATCCGCTACGAGCGTCCAGATGCTATTGTTCCAGGTCTTGGTGGTCAGACAGGTCTAAACCTTGCAGTTCAGCTTGCAAAGAAGGGTATTCTTGAGGAGTGTCAGGTAGAGATTCTCGGAACATCATTCCAGAGCATTGAGCAGGCCGAGGACCGTGAGCTCTTTAAGGAGCTATGTATCAAGCTCGGCGAGCCAGTTATTCCATCTGAGATTGTCTACTCAGTAGAGGAGGCCGTAGAGGTTGCTAAGAAGATATCATACCCAGTTGTTCTCCGCCCAGCATTTACACTCGGCGGTTCTGGAGGTGGTTTTGCCGATAATGAGCAGCAGTTGCGTGAGCTTATGCGTAACGCACTTGCCGTATCTCCAGTTCATCAGGTGCTTGTAGAGAAGAGTATCAAGGGATACAAGGAGATTGAGTTTGAGGTTATGCGTGACAAGAACGACACGGCTATTGCCATCTGTAGTATGGAGAATGTAGACCCTGTGGGTATCCATACCGGCGATAGTATTGTTGTTGCACCAGCTCAGACACTGTCAAACAAGGAGTTCCAGATGCTCCGCGACAGTGCACTCAAACTTATCCGCGCACTCAAGATTGAGGGAGGTTGCAATGTTCAGTTTGCTCTTGACCCACTCTCATTCAAGTACTATATTATTGAGGTTAACCCTCGCGTATCTCGCTCATCTGCCCTTGCATCTAAGGCCAGCGGATTCCCAATTGCTCGCGTGACAGCAAAGGTTGCTGTAGGTATGACTCTTGACGAGATTCTTATTGAGGGTATGCCTGCTTGCTGTGAGCCAGCTATTGACTATATTGTTACAAAGGTTGCCCGCTTCCCATTTGACAAGTTCAGCGAGGCAAGCAACGAGTTGGGCACACAGATGAAGGCTACAGGTGAGGCTATGAGCATCGGTAGAACTATTGAGGAGAGTCTGCTGAAGGCTATCCGCTCACTTGAGACCGGTGTTTGCCATATCCACAACAAGAAGTTTGACGATATGTCTACTCAAGATATGCTCTCATATATCACTCGTGGCACAGACGACCGTATCTATGCTATTGCGGAGCTTCTGCGCCGAGGTATTGACCGCTCGCTGATCTACGACCGCACAAAGGTAGATATGCTCTTCCTTGAGAAGTTTAAGAATATTGTTCGTATGGAGCGTAAGGTTGCTCAGAACAAGGGCGACCGTGAGACACTGCTTGAGGCAAAGCGTCTTGGCTTTGGTGATAAGTATATCGGTCAGCTTTGGGGTATGACCGAAAGTGAGGTGATTACTCTGCGTGAGAGTATGGACATCAAGCCTGTATACAAGATTATTGACTCTTGCTCAGGCGAGTTTGAGCGCTATATCCCATACTTCTACTCAACATACGAGAGTCAGAATGAGTCTATAGTATCAGACCGCAAGAAGATTGTTGTTCTTGGTTCTGGTCCTATCCGTATCGGTCAGGGTGTAGAGTTCGACTACTCGACTGTACACGCTATCTGGGCTATCCGCGAGGCTGGATACGAGGCTATCATTATCAACAACAACCCTGAGACCGTATCTACAGACTATACTATCTCAGACAAGCTCTACTTTGAGC
>JAFOYS010000125.1 GCA_017391435.1 Alistipes sp.
CGCCTCAAATCATATAAGAAAATTGCCACAAAACAGCTACAAAATAATTTCGTAAACAAATTTTAAACAACTTCTATGATGAAAAATATTGTTTTTGACCTTGCAGGAGTGGTCTTCGCTCGCAATGAGGCTCGTTGTCCGCAGGAGTTGATGGACTACTTCTACTTTATAAACTCAGGCGAGCAGTTGCCAGACTTCTGGTGCGACTATGATAGAGGAACTCGCAGTTTTGATAATGTCGCCCAGTGCTTGGCTCAGTTTCGTGGCTCTGATGTTCAGACAGCGCGCCATATGATGGCTACCGCAATAACCTATCAAGACCAAGTATCTCCGACGGCGGAGCTTATTGCAGAGTTAAAGGGTGAAAGTTATAGACTCTTTGTGCTGTCGAATATGTCAAAGGAGTATATCGATTTCTTACGAAAAATGCCTGTATATAAATACTTTGACGGCGAGGTTATTTCGTGCGAGGTGGGCCTAAATAAACCCGAAAGAGAGATTTACTCTCTGCTTCTTGACAGGTTTAGACTTGACCCAATGCAGACAATGTTTATAGACGACCGCAAGGAGAATGTCGTCGCTGCCGCAGAGTTAGGTATAGTTCCGTTCCACTTTGACCGCAAGAATCCAGAACAGAGTTGCAACCAGATTAGGGAGTTGCTAAAAAAATAGAGGAGAGCGCTAAGCTCTCCTCTTGATTTTATATCATCTCCTCGTAGGCGTAGTTTATTGCGCGATTGAGAATCTCAACGAGGGGATAGGTCGACTTTAGGTCGCACAGTACAGCTTCAAACAGCGCGTCATCATCTGCCAGCAGTGCCGTATCTAACGGCTTCTCAATGCCGAAATCCTTTAGACGGAGCAGGTCATCGTGTTTGTGTCCTGTAGGAAAGTCCTTCGGTGTGCGTTTCAGACAATTCTCGCGATAGAGTCTAAAGCCGTTGCTTGCCTCAATGGCTGCGAGCATATTGTCGCCATTGTCAAGAATCTCCTCGCGAATACTCTTAAGCACAACGGGCTCAGGGCAGTGTGATCCAGCGTGAAGGAAACATCCTGACGGCTCAAAGTGTACATAGTATCCCGCATAACCGGCCTTTTTGCCGTGAGGTGCAACATAGACACCCGTCCAAGTCTTGTATGGGCTCTTGTCGTGGCTAAAACGCACATCGCGATAGATGCGATATGTACAGTCGGCCACAGTAAGCCCAGCTACAGAGGGGTCAAAGGCGGCGATGCCGTTGATTAGCTTCGCCGCAAACTCCTTCAACTTTCTGTCGCAAGCCTTGTACTGCTCCTTGTGAGAAGTAAACCACTCACGGTTGTTGTTCTCACTCAGCTGCGCGAGAAAATCAAGATATTCTACCATCCGAATAGAGGGTAATTCTCCATCATTGCGTTGACCTCAGCGCGAACTGCTGCAATATTTGCCTCGTTCTCAGGGTCTGAAAGCACGCGGTCGATAAGAGATACGATAACTTCCATCTGATCCTCCTTAACACCACGAGTAGTGATTGCAGGAGTTCCAAAGCGCAAGCCAGAGGTCTGGAATGCAGAGCGAGAGTCAAATGGAACCATATTCTTATTTGTAGTAATATCAGCCGCTACAAGAGCCTTCTCTGCAACCTTACCAGTAAGCTCTGGGAACTTAGTGCGAAGGTCTACAAGGATAAGGTGGTTATCAGTTCCGCCAGAGACAATCTTATATCCGCGAGAGGTAAATGCCTCTGCAAGAGCCTTAGCGTTCTTTACAACCTGAGTCTGGTACTCAACAAATGATGGGTCAAGAGCCTCGCCAAATGCTACAGCCTTTGCTGCAATAACGTGCTCAAGTGGACCACCCTGAATACCTGGGAATACTGCAGAGTTGAGAATCTGAGACATCTTCTTAACAACACCCTTTGGAGTAGTAAGACCCCACGGATTGTCAAAATCCTCACCCATAAGGATAATACCACCACGAGGACCACGAAGAGTCTTGTGTGTTGTAGATGTTACAATGTGAGCATACTTTACAGGGTTCTCAAGCAGACCCGCTGCAATAAGACCTGCAGTGTGTGCCATATCAATCATCAGAAGTGCGCCAACCTTGTCTGCAATCTGTCGCATACGAGCATAATCCCACTCGCGAGAGTAGGCAGATGCACCACCAACGATAAGCTTTGGCTTGCACTCAAGAGCCTTTGCCTCCATCTCGTCGTAGTCTACACAACCGTCAGACTCCTTTACAGAGTAGCTTACGGCGTTGAAGTACATTCCCGACATATTTACAGCTGAGCCGTGAGAGAGGTGACCTCCGTGAGAGAGGTTAAGACCAAGGAAAGTATCGCCTGGCTTGAGAACGGCAAAGAATACAGCCATATTTGCCTGGGCACCAGAGTGTGGCTGAACATTAGCGTACTGTGCACCGTAGAGCTTGCAGATGCGCTCAATAGCAAGGCTCTCAACCTTGTCAACAACCTCACAACCACCGTAGTAGCGAGCTGCAGGGTAACCC
>JAFOYS010000011.1 GCA_017391435.1 Alistipes sp.
TATAGCCTTTAAAACCTCTTCTCTGACTCTCTTACGCGCTCTGGATAGGTTCATCCTGACGCTTGCAGTGTCACAATCTAAAATCTCTGCAATCTCCTCTATCTCGTAGCCCTCAATATCTCTCATCTCTATTGCTACTCGTTGTCGCTCGGGTAGTTGTGCAATAACCTGTCGTGTATACTGCGCCATATCTGTTATCTCAACATCCCTCTCGCCATCTGCGCTTTGGCCTAAATCTTGGTCTACTGTCACTCGCCGAGCACGAAGCCTATCGATTGCCAAATTGCGTGTCATACGGCATACATAGGCCCTTGGATAGTGCTCAGAGAGCACTTTGTCCCTTACCCTCCAGACCTTCTCGTATATGTCCTGCACAACATCCTCCGCCTCAACGCTACTACCCATAAGGCTCAACGCCAGACGGTAGATAGTATCTTTGACAGATAGTATCAGTTGTGTGTATCTATCCGATGTACTGCTCACTGTTCGATTAATTTTTTGTTTGCACTTATATAACGCAAATCTATATCAAAATGTAACATCAATCCCCAAAAAATAGCAAAGAGCCCTCAGTTAAGGGCTCTTTAACAGCTGTGTAGTCTGCCTTTAGCTATTCTTAAACAGGTCTATCTCCCCTCGCTCAACCTGATGGTAGATTGCCGTAAGGGTCGCTATGACAGGCGAGATAAACTCAAGTGTATCCGAAATAACAGAGCTACTATCGCCCTTTATGCGGTAGAGCATAACACCGTAGAGAGTACGGAAGCAGAGCTCTGTATCGCTAACATTCTTACCAAAAGTTGTTCTGAGAGTTGGGAGATATGGCTCAAGCTTCTCAACCTTCTCTCGGTACTGGCGGCCAATAGGCAGTCGCATAAGTTGCAGGTGCAGGCTATGTAGGTCGGCAATAAGGTGGAGTGTATGGTCAAGGTGACCACTCTGCTCCTTGCCCTCCTCCCGAAGTAGGGCTACAATATCCATATACCACATAAAGAGCACATTTTTCTGCTCTTCTGTTAGCTCTCGTGGGGCAACAAACTGCGAATAGATAGCCTCTGGGCTGAACTGTAGCGCGCGAAGCATATCCTCAAGTTGCCACAGGTAGAGGATATACTCGGCAATATTCTCCTTGCGTCTTGACTGTGCTATATCCATAACTATTTTAGACTTTGCATTTCAATAAGTTTTGCATAGATGCCACCGCGAGCGATAAGCTCTGTGTGTGTACCCTGCTCGGCTATACGACCCTCGTCAATGACAATAATCTTGTCTGCATTCTGAATTGTTGAGAGACGGTGGGCAATAACCACAGATGTTCTACCCTTCAGCATACGGGTAAGGGCCTGCTGTACCAGCTGCTCAGACTCTGTATCAAGAGCAGAAGTTGCCTCATCAAGAATAAGGAACTCAGGATTCTTAAGCACCGCGCGAGCAATGCTCAGTCGCTGTCGCTGACCACCAGAGAGCTTTGCTCCGCGATCGCCAATATTTGTCTGGTAGCCCTCTGCAGTGCTCTCAATAAAGTCGTGGGCGTTGGCAATCTTCGCTGCCTCAACAATCTCACTGTGTGTTGCACCCTGCTTTCCAAGGGCAATGTTGCTCTCTATAGTGTCATTAAAGAGTACTGTATCCTGCGATACAAGACTCATAGAGCCTCTGAGCGACTCCTGACTGAAGTTCTTGATATCTACACCGTCAATAAGAATTGTGCCGCTATTTGGGTCATAGAAACGCGGCATAAGCTCGCTAAGGGTACTCTTTCCACCTCCCGACGGTCCAACAAGGGCCACCGTCTCGCCCTTATTGATAGTAAAGGATATGTTGTGGAGAATCTCGCGACTACTGTCGTATGAGAAGCTTATATCACAAAACTCTATCTTCTCCTTAATGCCGGTAAACGGTATTGCATCGGCTCTATCCTCAATATCGCTCTTGGCGTCAATAATCTCAAAGATACGCTCGCCAGCGGCAACACCCTGATTGATATTTGCAAACTGGTCAATAAATGCTCGCACTGGGCGGGTAATCTGCGAGAATGCCGCAATAAAGGCTATAAATCCCGCTGCGCTCATACTTCCCTTTGTTACAAGCGAGCCACCAAAGACAAGCACCACAGCCACGGCAGTAATACCCAAAAACTCACTCATCGGAGATGCAAGCTGCTGACGGCGTGCCATCCAGAGCATTATACGAGACAGCTCTGCATTTATCTGGTGGAACTTGGTGCGGATATACTCTGTAGCTGTATATGTCTTGATAATCTTGATTCCA
>JAFOYS010000126.1 GCA_017391435.1 Alistipes sp.
CGTTGCGAGCAGTCTTGTGATAAAGGCGGTTGTGAGCACGCTTTGTAGCGGTCTGGCGAATTCTCTTCTTAGATGATTTGTGATTTGCCATAATTGTAAAATTATTTCAGTTTTTTTAAATTATTTTCTTGTTTTACTTCTCTACTCTGCATATCAAAGTCAGCAGACAACTTCTTACCCGTAGGTAGTTTTGGATAGGATTTCTCCCGCTCCGATGGTATCACCCGTCAAAAAAAAGTAGCCGATACGAGAGTCGAACTCGTCTTTCAAGAATGAAAATCTTGCGTCCTAACCGATAGACGAATCGGCCTTACCCTAATGGCAGAGTGTACTAAAAGGCACTCCGCGACAATTAGTGGTGCAAAGGTATTAAAAAAAAAGTAAATGACAAGTGAATTGTGTGAAAAATGTTCAACAGTTCCTAAAAAAGTATAAAAAGTGTGGCTACTATAGTGAAAATAGCCTCTTTATCTGCTCTTTAGCACTCTGTTGGCTGTGTAGTGTTATGGCGCTATTGTCCAGTATTGCAACGGCGTCGCATACGGGCAGTGCAGCGTCAATGTCGTGTGTTGAGAAGATGATGGTCTTATCTGAGTTGTGTGCCAGATCTGCGAGCAGACGGCATATCTCAAAGCGTGTTGGAATGTCCAGAAAGGCGGTTGGCTCGTCAAGAAGTATTACGGGTGTCTGCTGTGCCAGCGCCCTTGCAATCATAACTCTCTGGCACTCGCCATCCGAGAGGCTGTCTATCTGTCTATCTGCAAAATCTGACATACCTACAGCCTTGAGAGCATCAGCAACAATCTCTCTGTCTGTCTCTTGCATCTTTCCGACCCAATTTGTATAGGGCGCACGACCAATTGCGACAACATCCTGACAACTGAGATTTGCAATGCGGACCCTATGTGTGCTGACAAAAGATATCAGCTTTGCTCGAGAATCGGCACTAAGGCTATGCAGAGGTTTGCCGTCAACAACAACACTGCCAGACTGTGGGCTATCTATAGCAGCCAAAGCTCGGAGCAGTGTACTCTTGCCGGCGCCATTGCGACCCACAAGGGCAGTAAGAGTCCCTCGGCCGAAAGATGCGTTTGCGGCCCTGAGAATACTCTTTGTGGAGTATGCAAGCGATAGTGATTCGAGCTTTATCATTGCATTAAGTTTCGGTTACGGGTTACTATATAGACCACCACAGGGATGCCCATAAGCGCTGTTACGGTGTTTATAGGTAGGGTTAACATCTTGGAGATAATGTCACCAATAAGTAGCATTATTGCGCCAAAGATAGCCGAGGCGGGAATGAGTGTCTTGTGGTCTGCGCTCCTAAATACAATTCGAGCAATGTGCGGAGTTGCAATGCCGACAAAGCCTATAGGGCCACAGAAGGCGGTTATTGTACCAGCCAGGAGTGTTGTAGAGATAAAAATTGTGCGGCGAACAGTTGTTAGGTTTACGCCAGAGGTTACGGCATAGCTCTCGCCCAACAGTAGTATGTTGAGTGGCTTAATTGTAGATACAGCAAGCGCAATGCCCAACAAGATGATAGGCGCAATAAAGCGCAACTCGGAGTAGGTGATATCGCCCAGTGAGCCCATTGTCCAGACAACAAAAGACTTTAGCGCCGACTCGTTGCTCAGGTACTGGAGTATCTCTACCACGGCGCTAAGGGCAGAGGAGAGCATCATACCCAGAATTAGTATGACCATAATATCCTTTATGCGCTTTGATAGTGCGATGATGAGCAGAAGAACTGCCGCGGCACCTATCCAAGCAGCACCAGCTGTGCCTACTGCCGAGAGTAGTGGTGCAGAGGTGATGTGTAGCAGTGGCGCACCGAGAATAAATAGCGCCACGCCAAAGCTCGCTCCAGCGCTTACACCAAGGATATATGGGCCAGCAAGTGGGTTGCGAAACAGTGTCTGCATCTGCAGTCCCGAGAGTGAGAGCGCAGCGCCAGCAAGCAGTGCCATAATGGCCTTGATAAGGC
>JAFOYS010000127.1 GCA_017391435.1 Alistipes sp.
ACAGAGAATTTAAGGAATTTAGTGAAGTTAAGGAATATAGCGAAAAAAATCACTAAACTCACTAAATTCTCTAAACTCACTAATCTCACTACAATCAGCGCACCGCATTTTGTCGTCAGAGCGCGGTAGATACGACGCCGCGATTAAGCCGAGAGCAGAGACGGCTTGCAGACTTTGCCGAGGCGGAGCGGTGAAGGGTCGCCAAAGGCGAGCCAGCGCTCGGGCTATAAAACAGCGAAGGGTAGTACTAATGCGTACGACCCTTTGCGGTTTTATAGGTTAGCGGAAGTAGATGCCCCGCTATCACGACAAAATTAGAGTCCGAGGGCTGGCTTTACCACACCAAACAACAACCACGCCACAAAGAATGTGAAGATGATGTTGAAGATTTGTGCGCCAATAAAGGTGTAGAGGATGTTGCGATTCTCCTTTGATACGATATCCTTCAGGCGGGTATCCATACCAATGCAGACAAAGGCCAACGAGAAGAAGAATCCAGAGAAGTTCTTTGCCATAGCGGTCTCAGCGAGCTTCTTTGAGGCAAAGTCTGGGAAGATCTCGCAGCTCTGGAGAAGGCTGAACACTGCTGAAGCCATAATAAAGCCGAGAACAAACTTAGGGAACTTCTCCCAAACAATCTTGAGCGATGGACGGTGGAGCTTGCCGTCACCCGCACTCTTTGATGAGAGGTAGAGTGCAATAAAGAATGCCACAACGCCAATAAGCACATTCTGCGTAGCCTTAACAATCATTGCAATCTTGTTTGCCTCCTCGCTATAGATTGCAGAGGCTGCACCCACGCCGCTTGTTGTATCCACAGTACCACCAATCCACGCACCTGCAATCTGTGACTGGATAGTAGGGTCATCAGTAAGCATTGGCACAATAAACTTTGCAAGGTATGGCATTATATATATCATAGGTACAACAATAATCAGCACCACCGATACGATATACGAGAGCTTCTTACCATCTGTATTTGCCACGCCCGCAGCAGTGATACAAGCTGACACTCCGCAGATAGAGAGGCCTGATGATAGTGTCATTGCACTACGCTCATCAACGCCCATCTTCTTTGAGAGGAAAAATGCAAACATCCAGACACAGAACACCACGACACAACCCTGAATAAGGGCAAGTGAGCCTGCAGCCAAAAAGTCACGGAAGAGAATTGTTGCACCGAGGCAGACAACACCAATCTTGATAAAGAACTCGCCCTGAACAGCCGGCTTGAGCCACTCCGGAATATGGAAAGCGTTGCGGATAATAAGTCCGAAAATTACAGAGAAAAATACCGCCTCAAAGCCCCAGGCCTTGATAAAACCGATCTTTGCAGTAAGCTGTGCAAGCATTGACACAGTAAAGACAACAAGAAAAGACCAGCACAGACCGCGCAGTGGGCGAGAGAGTAACTTATTTCCAACAAATAGTATCACAAGGGCTATAACAAAGAGTACTCCAATGTTAATCCAAGACTCTGACTGCGAAAGGTCCGCTGATATCTTAAGGGCATCCTTTGGAAGAAAAGTAGCCAGACCCGCAATAATCAGGAGTGGAATGGAGAGAAATGTCACCACCCAATCCTCTACTAAAAGTTTCTTAAGTTTACTCATAATTATCTCTTTTTGTTTGACACTCTATTAGAACAGTGCAGTAGCCATAAAGTAGATGCAGTTTGCATTTGGCTTACCCATCTGGCGATACTGCTGCAGAGTATACTCAGCCTGCAGACGCAAGTACTTCCAAGGACGGTACGATATTGCTGCAGAGTAGCTTATCTGATTACCTACACTATTTTTATCCTCGTCAAAATAGTCACAACGAACACCTACAGTGCACTTGCCAAGGAACTTTGCGCCAACAAGCGCATATACGCCCTCTGTATTTAGGTCGCCAGTCTTACCTGCAATATACTCTGAACGCGCAAAGATATACTTATTCTCATAATCGACACCACCACCATAACGACAATAGCCCAAATATGTGACATTTGCGTCTGGATGGTTGACCAACATACCTGGATACTTTTCAACCAAGCTGCTTGCATTGGTCTGACCACCCATATAGTAACCGGCAATCTTGAGATCCTTCATCGGCTGAATAGTCAGTCGACCTGCAATATCCTTACTCTTGTTGTTATCCTTATTGTTTATACCTGCACCGTTGAAAACTCCAAGTTCGTAGTTGATAATACTAAAGCCATCCTTCTTGATAAATCCACCATAGAGCTGAAGACCGATATCACGACCAGATGAGTTAATACCCTGCAGATCACTGCTTGACATACGAACAAGGCGCTGAACGGTATTAGCATAGGTGATAAACTCAAGCTGTGTAGCATTGTAGTCGGTGTTCTCAATAGAGATTGGCACCTTAAACTGACCCACCTGAGCACCAAACTGATTTACAGGCTGATACTTTACCCACAAGTCCATAATAGAGAGCTCCTTGCACAGATCTATCTGTATACGATAGCTTGCCTTTGCACCCTTCTGTCCCTTGTAGATATCGCCCTGCAGAGACATACGCGCACGGCGAAGATGGAAAGTAGATGTTGTTGTACCATCCTCATTCCACAGATAGTCATATCCACCCTGAATGTATCCCGAAAACTTAAAGGCTGGCTTGAGTTTATCCCACACAGCCGAGCGCTGCTCAAGTTTTGAAACTCGCTCCTGCAGAGTAGCATCCTCTGTCACTGCACTCTGAGCAAATGCTGTATAGAATGCACAGAGAGAAAATATATATAGTAAAAATCTCTTCATAATATTACTCTTTTAATAAATTCAATGTTTTACTGCCACAAATATAGTTTTTAATTCCCAAACCTAAATAGGTATTTTTACTTATACTCAGAGAGTTGCCCCATAAAATATCCACCCAAGGCAGTACCAAGGGTGGATAGGCTTTCTAAAAAAATCCCATTAGCGAGTAGCCTTAACAGTAAACGCTACTGGCTTGTTAGGACCAATAAAGAAGTTCTCTGCAACGAAGCTAACCTCGTACTCCTTAAGGTTGCTATCAAAAGCAGGCTGCTTAGCGTTAACAAGCAGCGGACGAACCTTGTAAGAGTATGTTGAGAATGGAGGAATAACAACATAGCGAGCATACCAAGTATCCTGAGAGCCCTCGCCCTTTGTAAGGGTTACAGGGATAGAAGATACATTCTCAAAGTCGATAACAATGTTCTTATCTGTAAACTCAACACTCTTAACCTTCAAACAAGCGTGGAGAAGAGGGCGAACCTCCTGCTCACGACCCCAAACTGTACCCTCAGCAAAGACCGCTGTACGACGAGCATCCAGAGCACCGCGAACGCCAGCAAGGCTCTTCTCTTCTGCAAAGAGGAGTGTTACAGGGCGGTGTGCACCGTGAAGATAGTCAACCTCCATAAAGAAAGGAGCGTGGCAGTCAGAGTTGCCGAGCATAGCAAGGTTGTTCTCAAGAGCCCACTGGTGACCCTCTGGAGTATAACCGCAAGCCATATTGTAGATCTCGATTGCATCCATATAGCCATCCTTGAGAAT
>JAFOYS010000128.1 GCA_017391435.1 Alistipes sp.
CCACGATATGCGCGCAGAGATGGAGAAGGCTATGCGTTTCTGGATGGAGCGTGGTATTGACGGTTTCCGTTGTGATATGGCTTGCGAGGTGCCATTTGACTTCTGGAAGAGCGTAATTCCATCTATCCGCAAAGACTATCCACAGATGTATTGGCTTGCCGAGGGTGAGCACCCAGAACTTCATAATGGTTCATTTGACGCATCTTATGCTTGGGAACTCCACCACCTGCTCAATGCTATTGCTCGTGGCGAGAAGGGTACAGCTGAGCTTAAGGAGTATATTGCAAAGGATGCTGCTAATACCCCTGCAGAGGCTTTCCGTCTTATGTTTACATCAAATCACGATGAGAACTCTTGGGCAGGAACCGAGTTTGAGCGTATGGGCGATGCAGCAAAGGTTATGGCCGTTCTTACATTTACCCTTCCAAATGGTCAGCCACTGATCTATACCGGTCAGGAGATTGGTTGGAACAAGCGCTTTGAGTTCTTTAAGAAGGATAATATTCCAGCGTGGGAGAAGAGCGAGTATACAGATTTCTATAAGGAGCTTACAGCACTTCGTCACAACAACCCAGCACTCGCTGCTGGAGAGCGTGGCGGTAAGATTGAGTATATTGAGGATGTGCCAGCAGGCGTATTTGCATTTACTCGCGCTGTAGAGGGTAACTCAGTTACTGTATACGCAAACTTTACAAAGGAGCCTATTTCGTTTAACGATATCAACCTTGCTGCGTGGGGTTGGTATATAAATACTAAATAAACAAAATGAAGAAGTTATTGATATTTTTTGCTGCTGTGGGCCTTATCTCTTGCGCTCAGAGTGCAACATTTGATCCAAACTCGGTTGCTGATTATACAAATCAGATTACACGAGTTGAGCCACTAAGCTGGTGGACAGGTATGAAGACTCCTCTTCAGCTTTTGATTAATGGAGAGAATATCTCACAGTATAGTCTTACTATTGAGGGCGGCAGTGGGGTAGAGATTACCGCTGTACACAAGGCAGACAGTCCAAACTATCTCTTTGTAGATGTTGCTGTTGATGCTGCAGCTAATGCTGGCACATACTACCTTGTTTTCAAGAACGGGGAGGATGTGTTTAAGTATCCATATACAATTGCTAATCGTCGTGAGGCGTCTGCTCTTCGCAAGGGCTTTACTACCGCAGATGCTATCTATCTGCTAATGCCTGACCGCTTTGGTAATGGCAATCCAGAGAATGACTCTACAGAGTGTACATCTGAGAAGGCAGATCGCAAGGCATTATTCGGTCGTCACGGAGGCGACTTGCAGGGTATGATTAACGGTCTGGACTATATCGCATCACTTGGTGCTACAACAATCTGGCCGACACCACTTCTTTTGGATAATGAGCCACACGAGTCATATCACGGATATGCTTGTGGTGACTACTACCATATTGACCCTCGTTTTGGTGACAATGACCTCTATAAGGAGTTTGTTGCTCAGGCACACCAGCGAGATCTTAAGGTTATTATGGATGTTGTTACAAACCACTGTGGTGTTGCTCACTGGTGGATGAAGGACCTCCCATTTAAGGACTGGGTACATATTTTCCCTGAGTATACAGGCACAAATGTATGCTTCTCAACAAATATGGATCCTAATGCGTCGTCTTATGACCTTAACATTCAGGAGAGTGGCTGGTTTGTTCCATCAATGCCAGATATGAACCTCAATAATGAGTTTGTTCTTAACTACTTCAAGCAGTGGGCAGTATGGTGGATTGAGTTTGCAGACCTTGATGGTTTCCGCGTAGATACATATCCATACAATGAGAAGGAGCCTATGAGCCAGTGGTGTAAGTCTGTTATGGCTGAGTATCCTAATATTAATATAGTAGGTGAGTGCTGGACATCATCTATTCCTCAGCTTGCATACTGGCAGGGTGGTAATGCAAATAAGGATGGCTTTGACAGTAATCTTCGCTCAGTTATGGACTTCCCGCTTCAGGAGGCTATTGGCCACGCGCTCTCTTGCGATAATCCAGGTTGGGGTCAGGGTATGACTCGTGTATATGACTGTCTGTCACACGACTTTGTATATCACGACCTTAGTAATATGATGATTTTTGCAGGTAACCACGATATGACCCGCATTGGCGATGTTATCCGCAAGAATCCTAAGCGTGCAAAGATTGCTATGGCTATGCTTGCTACTATGCGTGGTATTCCTCAGATTTTCTACGGTGATGAGATGATGCTCTGCTCTGCAGACTTAAGTCAGGGTCACGGCGGTCTTCGTATTGACTTCCCAGGCGGTTGGGCTGGTGATAAGACAAACCTTCTTACTGCAGAGGGTCGCAAGGGTATGCATAAGGAGTTGTTTGACTTCTCTTCTCGTCTTCTTAACTGGAGAAAGAGCAAGGAGGTTATCCACAACGGAGAGACAATGCACTTTATGACTCGCGATAACACATATGCATACTTCCGCTACAACGACACAGACGCTGTATTTGTATATATCAATAACTCTGACCAGACAAAGACAATTCCTTGGTCTAACTACGCTGAGATTGCAGCTTCACTAAAGGATGGTCGTTGTGTTATTACTGGTCAGGATGCTGTTGTAGACAACACAACAAAGGTTGCTCCACACAGTGTGATTATTGTTGAATATAAGAGATAATTTAGTATGAGAAAGATATTTTTAACACTACTTGCAGCAGTAGCGGTATTTACCCTCTCTGCAAAGGAGACTCTTACCTCTCCAGATGGTAACCTTGTGCTTACATTTGAGATTGGTAAGGATGGAACTCCAATGTACAGCCTTGACTACAAGGGTAAGGCTGTAGTTCTTCCAAGTGGAATGGGCCTTGAGCTACGCGGTCAGGACCGTCAGATTTCATTTGGCGAGGAGATTACAAAGTCAGAGCACGGCAAGAGCGTTTCACTGTACAACAACTTCCGTCAAATAGGTGTAACTCGCAGCGACTCAGATACAACTTGGACTCCTGTATGGGGCGAGGTTGCTACAATTCGTGACAACTACAAGCAGATGGTTGTAAGCCTTGAGCAGAAGGAGCGTAAGTATAAGATGGATATTGTCTTCCGTCTCTACAACGAGGGTCTTGGTTTTAGATACACCTTCCCAGAGCAGAAGGAGCTTACCTACTTTGTAATTAAGGAGGAGAGAACAGAGTTTGCAATGACAGGTGACCACACTGCGTGGTGGATTCCAGGTGACTATGACACTCAGGAGTATGAGTATCACCGTTCACGCCTTTCTGAGATTCGCGGTCTTATGCAGCAGGCAATTACTCCAAACTCTTCTCAGACTCCATTCTCTGCTACTGGCGTTCAGACATCTCTTCAGATGAAGACAGACGAGGGACTGTATATCAATCTTCACGAGGCTGCTCTTGTAGACTATGCTTGTATGCACCTTGATCTTGATGACAAGAAGATGGTCTTCCACTCACACCTTACACCAGATGCTCAGGGCTGGAAGGGTTATCTTCAGGCTCCTTGTCGCACACCTTGGCGTACAGTGATGGTATCTGACGACTGTCGTGATATACTCTCTTCAAAGCTTATCCTTAACCTCAATGATCCTTGTGCTTATGAGGATACATCTTGGATTAAGCCAGTAAAGTATGTAGGTGTTTGGTGGGAGATGATTACCGGTGGCGGTAACTGGGCTTATACCGACGAGATTCCTGCAGTTCAGCTTGGTGTTACAGACTATACAAAGGTTAAGCAGAGCCCTAAGCACTCTGCAAATAACGCTCGTGTGCGCCGTCTTATCGACTTTGCTGCTGAGCACGGTTTTGATGAGGTGCTTGTAGAGGGCTGGAATGTCGGCTGGGAGGATTGGTTTGGTAAGACAAAGGACTATGTCTTTGACTTTGTTACCCCTTATCCAGACTTTGATATTAAGGCACTTAATGATTATGCACATAGCAAGGGTGTTCGCCTTATGATGCACCACGAGACTTCATCTTCTGTTCGCAACTACGAGCGTCATATGGATGCTGCATACAAGTTAATGAACAAGTATGGCTATACATCTCTTAAGAGTGGTTATGTGGGCGATATTATCCCACGCGGAGAGTATCACTATGGTCAGTGGATGAACAACCACTACCTCTACGCGATTAAGAAGGCTGCCGAGCATAAGATTGTTGTAAATGCTCACGAGGCTGTGCGTCCTACAGGTCTGTGCCGTACTTATCCAAACCTTGTTGGTAATGAGTCTGCTCGTGGTACTGAGTACCAGGCCTTTGGTGGTACTCGTCCTCACCACGTTTGTATTCTTCCATTTACAAGACTTCAGGGTGGCCCTATGGACTACACTCCAGGTCTGTTTGAGATGGAGGTTTCAAAGCTTAATCCAGACAACAAGTCTCACGTAAATGCTACAATCTGTAATCAGCTTGCGCTCTACCTTACACTCTACTCTCCACTGCAGATGGCTGCAGATACACCTGAGAACTATGAGCGTTTTATGGATGCGTTCCAGTTTATTAAGGATGTAGCTGTAGATTGGTCAGATAGCCGCTATATTGAGGCAGAGGTAGGCGAGTATATCACAGTTGCTCGTAAGGCAAAGAAGACTGGTGAGTGGTTCTTGGGTAGTGTAGCGGGTTACGATGCTCGTACTTCTACTGTAGCTCTTGACTTCCTTGAGCCAGATCAGGTATATGTAGCAAAGATCTATGCAGATGCTGCAGATGCACACTACAAGACAAATCCACAGGCTTATACAATCCGCGAGGTGCGTTGTACATCAAAGAGTATCTTGAAGCAGGATGTGGCTGCTGGTGGAGGTTATGCAGTATCTTTCCGCAAGGCTACAGATGCTGATAAGCGTCTGAAGATGCTTCGCTAGTAGTGGATAGGATGTTATTTGGTAGAGAGGAGTAAAAAAATTTGCTCCTCTCTATCTTTTTTACTATATTTGTAATAAAATGCTCATTATTATGAAAAAATTAATCTCTGCTACAGTTCTGTTACTTACCTTTTTTGGAGTATATGCACAGAATCAAATACACTATACTACATCAACCGGAAAGGCTATTTTTATTTACGATGCGAAGAATATCTTTGGGGCAGATGTAGTCTCAAACACATACGAGAATGGGCGAGGTGTAATCACCTTCTCTGGTCCAGTGCTGAAGGTTGGTGCATATTGGGACAATAAAGATTTGGTAAGTATAACTCTACCAGATGGGGTGACTGAATTAGAGGACAATGCCTTCTTTGGTGGTGAAAAATTAGTGAGTGTTAGTCTGCCAAATAGTATCAAGAAGATTGGTCGCTGCGCATTTTTTGGTTGCAATACTCTGAGAGATGTCGTCATTCCAGAAGGTGTTACCGAGATAGCTGATCAGACATTTATCGCTTGTCCCAGTTTGCAGAGCGTTGTAATTTCGAACAATGTTACTAAAATTGGCAATGAGGCATTTAAGCGTTGTTACAACCTAAAAGATGTAAACTTTCCCACAAGCCTAACTAAGATTGGTGATTTTGCATTCCAAGAGTGTAAACTGACAGATGTGTCTCTACCTAATAAATTGGTTGAGATTGGCGATGGTGCATTTACAGGTTGCAGCCGTTTGTCAAGTGTGTCAATTCCTGATAGCCTAATTAAAATTGGTTCAGAAGTATTCTCTGGCTGCAGAGAGTTGGAATCATTCTATGGCAAATATGCATCTGCAGATAATCGTTGCCTAATAGCAGACGATGTGTTGATAATTGTTGCTCCATATGCATTAAAAGAGTATTCAATTCCTGAAGAAGTTGTGGAGATTGGTGAGAATGCATTTTATGGTTGCGAACTATTGACAAATGTTACCATTCCTGAAACGGTTACCAAGATAGGCGATTATGCATTCAAGAACTGCCAGAATCTGGTCAATGTATATTGCAATCCTAATATACCACCTATTCTTGGGTATTCTGCCTTTGAAGATAATGCTGCTGGGCGCCAAGTATTTGTTCCAGCATCCTGCGTAAAGATTTATAAAAAATCTGATAGTTGGAGTGAATATACCAAGGCTATTACCAATCAAAAGTAATCTAACCCCTTTTGGAACTTAGATTCACACCAATAATAGCGGGTAGTTGTCGACAGCTTACTCTTCGTCCGCGCAGAGAAGGCATTGTAAACCGAAAATAACACTGAAACCACATAACTCTGAAGCGTTTTTTATACTTTTGTAGCACTGTTCTACAAAGCAGTGGTTATATTAAAAAGAGATAATATGCTGATTATGAAAAAGATATTTACAATACTTCTATCACTACTGATTTGTGCAACAGCTACGGCACAGGTAGAAAATTCTATTGTTATTGACATTGCGTCACTGCGTGCGGTGCAACAAGACGCGCTTACGGGCGTGAATATTGACCCAATAGGCGTAGACCATTCTCGTCAGGCGTGTGCGCGAGTTAAAATCAAGTTTGACCGTATGAACCGTCAGCAGATAGATGCTCTTGTAGTAAAAATGCGCTCAAATACAGACCTAACGAAGCAGAAGGTGGCGGACTACTACGACAATGTCTTGATTCTTGAGATGACGGCCAAGCCTAATACCCGCTTCTATTTTGTCAGTCCAGAGTTTGGTGAGAGTAATGAGGTAACGCTAAATCTTGAAGGTAATCGAGAGTATGAGCTTGAAGCGGCACTAAATCAAACATTTAGCATTATTGTAAATTCTAATGTATCGGGTGCGGATATCTATATTGACGACATCTACAAGGGGCAGACGGGTAGCAGTAACACTCTTACGGTCAAGGATGTAATGATTGGCGCTCATACGCTGAAGGTTAAGTACGGCAAGATGGAGTACAGCCAAGCTATTGAGGTAAATAGCGGTAGTATTGCCTTTCGTCAGAATGTAGACACTCAGGCCTCAAAACCTCAGTTTGTGGTATTTGCCGTAGAGCCTACAAATGCGGTTGTTACTATCAATGGAACGCTCTACACGCTTCAGGATGGAGCAATGCAGATTGTGCTTGAGAGTGGAACATACAACTACACCGTCTCGGCATCGGGATATCACTCTCAGAGTGGTAGCTTTACAGTTGCGGGCAGTAAGGTTGAAAAGATTATAACACTTACTGCAGATGTAGCAACGGTGACTATTACAACCCCTGATAATGCGGAGATTTGGGTAAACAATATTCAAAAGGGTAGTGGTCGCTGGAGTGGAACACTCTCTGCTGGAACATACATTATTGAGGCACGAAAGGCTGGCTATCGTTCAACATCTATCACAAGACAGATATCATCAAAAGAGCAGAATCAGAGTTACACCCTGCCTGCACCTACGCCAATTTACGGTTCGCTGCTTGTCTCTGGAACGCCAATTATGGCAGAGGTAGTTCTTGATGGCAACACTGTAGGTAGAACGCCGCTTGAGCTGAATACAATTCTTGAGGGTAACCACACTCTTGTCGTATCAAAGAGTGGATATAGCCCACAGAGCCAGACGGTAAATATTGTCGAGGGTAAGACTACAACTGTAAACATATCACTTACAAAACTAACCTCTGCAACGGCTTCTACACCTGTGTCAAGCGGACAGAGCTATTCAGCGAATGGAGCCTACAAAGTCGGCGACTACTATAATGATGGAACAAAAGAGGGTGTTGTCTTTGAGGTTAGTGCAGATGGCCGAAGTGGTAAGATTGTCAGTATGACCCATTCTGGTGACAACAATATGCCGTGGGCAGTTGGCGCAGAGCAGAAGAAGACAGTTGGCGCGACTGATAAGTATGATGGTCGCAAAAATATGGAGGCTGTTCGCAAAGTCAGTGGTTGGAGAACTCTCTATCCGGGATTTGCTTGGTGTGCAAATCTGGGACCTGATTGGTATCTACCTGCTATTGAGGAGTTAAAGATCTTTACACTCAATGAAAATGTCTATAATGCAGTAAATGCGACTCTTCAACAACACAATGGCACACCACTGCTAAGACGAGGTGGAGAGTATAGTGGTGGTGCGTGGTACTGGTCATCTACAGAGAGTGGAGTTTGGGATAAGACACTCAAACAATATGAGGCTTGGCACGTGGCCTTGAAGAGTATGAAGGAGTTTGCAGGCTACAAGAGCTATCCATATCGTAATGTTCGCGCTATTGCTCGCTTTGAATGTGGAAACACCGCTGCACCTATCTATACACCTTCAGCTCAAACATCTAAGGTATACAAAGTTGGCGACTACTACAACGATGGAGTAAAACAGGGTATTGTCTTTGAGGTAAGCGCAGATGGAAGAAGCGGTAAAATTATTAGTGAGAATTGTTCTCCAGACTTGATGTGGGCTGTAGGCAGTGAGCAGTCTAAATTTATTGGTGCAACTGACCAATACGATGGTCAGAAGAATATGGATGTGGTAAAGCGAATAAGCGGTTGGCAGAGCAAGTATCCGGCATTCAACTGGTGTGCAGAGTTAGGTAATGGTTGGTACCTTCCCGCAAAGGAGGAGTGGACTAAAATCTACAGTCTGCGTAGTAAATTAGAACCAAAGTTATCGCGTAAATTAGACATATACTTCTGGTCATCAACAGAGGCAAATGAGATGTACAAGGGCCAATATTGTGCGTGGAATATAGCAGCGGGAACACATACCTCATTTTGTAAATCTCGTACAAATAAGTTTTTTGCAGTAGCAAAGTTTGGTGTTGGCACTTCAGTGTCATATGCCCAGCCGAGCAGTTCTGCTAAGACCTACCATATTGGAGACTACTACAACGATGGAGTGAAGCAGGGTGTTGTCTTTGCTGTTGAAAATGGTGGTAGAAATGGAAAAATCGTTAGCCTAAAGCACGCCAAAGGTCTATATTGGACAAATGATAGTACTGAGCAAAAGCGTTCTATTGGCGCTAAGAACAGTACAGACGGTGCGGCAAATATGGATGCAGTTAAGCGCATTAGTGGTTGGCAGAGTAAATATCCTGCATTTAAGTGGTGTGCAAACTTGGGTGCTGATTGGTATCTACCGGCTAAAGATGAACTGCAATCTTTGATTAGTGTTAGCGCTACGATTAACAAGACTCTTACGGCAAAGGGTGGAGATAAAATTTATCAAAATGGTGATTTGGAGTACTACCTCTCTTCAACAGAGTATTCTTCTGATCCGTCGTGGGTCTATATCTATCGCTTTATGATAAACAGTATCGCCAGAAGTACAAAGGATAACAACAATAACACAACTATCCGCGCTATTGCGAAATTCTAACTCTGTTTAAGATGAACAAAATAATAAGAAATCTCGGTTTTTGGATACTTGTGGCAATGGTCGCAGGTATTGTTGTTGGCATCGCTATGGGTAACGATGCAAGGCTCTTTGCTCCGCTTGGAACGCTATTTATACAGCTCATAAAGATGCTTGTCGTGCCACTTGTAGCAGTCTCTATTATATCTGGCGCAGCAACCCTTGGTGGTAGCCGATCTGCTGGTAAAATTGGCGTGATAAGTATAGGGTATATAATGCTTACTACCGTAATTTCAATTGTTATAGCTATAGTCGCAGGTTTAGTATTTAAACCAGGCGCTGGACTTAGTGCCGAGGGTATTGGAATGATCAATGCAGCAGCGACAAGCAGTGAGCAGAGTGCATCAACACCAGGTTTCTGGGATACGGTAATAGGTATGATTCCGGCAAATCCTATTGAGGCTTTTGCTAATGGTAATATACTGCAAATCATTGTCTTTGGACTATTTCTCGGCTTTGGAATTGCGGCATTATCAGAAGATAAACGAAACAAAATCAATAGTGGACTCAACTATATCCTTGAGGCGCTTATCTGGTGCATTGGCAAGGTGATGTTAGTGGCTCCAATAGGCGTGTTTGGACTTATGGCAGAGGCAACCGGTACCTTTGGTTTTGATGTTCTGCTGAAGGTCGCAAATTTGCTATGGGTAGATTTGTTGGCTGTGCTTGTTATGGGTCTTGCTATCTATCCTTTGACGATTATGTTGCTGTCAAAAGTGAGCATTACCTCTTTCTTTAAGGCAATGCTTCGCCCACAGATTATTGCCTTCTCTACAGCCTCATCTATGGCTACGCTGCCTGTAACGATGTCGGCTTGTGACTCTCTGGGAATCAGTAAGCAGACATCTGGATTTGTTATTCCACTCGGTGCTACAATAAATATGACAGGAAATGCAATTTACTACACTCTTGTAGCTATATTCTTTGCTCAATTTTACGGCATTGAACTAACTATGGCTCAGTATGTTGCTATTACTGTTACGGCATCTCTTGGCTCTATAGGTCAGGCAGGTGTGCCAGGCCCAACGCTTATGGTTGTTGCGGTGCTCGTTAGTGCGGGTATTCCTATTGAGGGCCTGCCACTGTTGTACGCACTTGATAG
>JAFOYS010000129.1 GCA_017391435.1 Alistipes sp.
AGGGCAACAGAGTTCAGGTGGCTCAGTATGCCAAGTTGCTTCAGAGTATGGGATATAGCAACATTGAGGGATATGTCTGGTATGTTCGTGAGGGTGTAATAGACAAGGTGCTATGAAGTTAGGTGTGCTAAATATCATACCGCGCTCGTTCAGGGCAAAGGGTGTGTGGGTCTGTGTCACTATATTTATCCGCGCACTGCTCAACTTTATGGGTCTGGCGGCTCTGCTGCCTGTGCTGTACCTTATTTTGGACAGTCAGTCGACGTCAAGCAACGCCATAATGGCGGGGATATATGACTACTTCGGCTTTACCTCAGAGATGAGTTTTGTGGTGGCAGTGGCGCTGTGTGTAGTGGTATTTATTGCCATAAAGTGCGGAATAAACCTGCTGCTCTACCGTTTTGAGAGGGACTATATCTACTCGCTCTACAGATACTTGTCGCGCAACCTATATATCGACTACTACAATCGTGGACTGTCGTTTATCAAGAGTTCTAACTCGGCAGTGCTCTCACGAAATGTCAATGTGGTCTGCTATACCTTTGTCTCGGGTGTGCTTCGCCCGCTGGCGGTGCTACTGAGCGAGATTGTGCTCTTTGTGCTGCTATTTGTCTCTATTGCTATCTATAACCCAATAGCGGCGCTGCTCACAGTCGCGATTTTTATCCCTGCCGTGTGGCTCTACTTTGCCCTTATCAGAGATAGGGTAAACAAATATGGAACAATCGAGAACGAGGCTCACCGCCGTAAGTTCCGAGATACTGTAGAGACCTATCGTGGATATGCAGATATAGAGATTAACAACGCCTTTAGAAGTATGCTGCGTCAGTTTGATGAGAACAGCGATACGATGATCTCTGTGGGTGCAAAAAATGCAACCGTCTCAACACTCCCGCAGCTCTTTACAGAGATAGGCCTTGCGGCTGGTATGGCGCTGATGGTTGTGCTCTGCGTAGGGCTTGATAGCTCAAGTATGAAGATACTCTTCGGACTCTTTGCCGTGGCGGCGCTGAGGCTTATGCCATCGGTAAGGGCTATTATGGGCGCGTGGACATCGCTGCGCTATAACCGTTATACAATAGATATTATAGCCTCGGCAGATATCTCAACACCTACAAAGGTAGAGAGTGTAGAGTCGGAGCAGATGGCCTTTGAGCATTGCATAAAGGTGGAGAATCTGGGCTTTAAGTTTGCAGATAGCCAGACGCCTCTATTTACAAACCTCAATTTTACTATCGGCAAGGGCGAGAAGATTGGTATCAATGGCCGCAGTGGTGCGGGAAAGACTACGCTCTTTAACCTGCTACTCGGCTTCTACCCTGCATCGGAGGGTCGTATAACTATCGATGGCACTGCGCTTACTGCAGAGAACCGTCGTCAGTGGCAGAACACTATCGGCTATGTCTCTCAGAGCGTTTTTCTTACTGACAGCACTATACTTGCCAACATTGCCTTGGGTGTTGAGCAGAGTAATATTGATATGGAGCGCGTGGAGAGGGCAGTGGCGGCAGCATCGCTTGCGGAGTTTGTCTCCTCGCTACCAAATGGGCTCAATACCCGCATTGGCGAGTGCGGTGCGCTACTCTCGGGAGGTCAGCGACAGAGAATTGGCATTGCTCGTGCGCTCTATAAGGGGGCGCAGGTGCTATTTTTTGATGAGGCAACATCGGCTCTTGATAGCGCTACAGAGCAGAGTATTAACCAGGCTATAGTAGAGCTTGCTAAGGCAGACGAGGCCCTGACAATAGTGGTGATTGCACACCGCGAGAGCTCGTTGGAGTATTGCGACAGGGTGATAACATTAAAGTAGAGAGAATTATGGAGTATATAGTTGCACAATATAGAATTAGGACTGCAGGTCGCCACTCAGATGTGGTAGCCTGTGGCGTGAAGGGCTTTGCACCCTTTGCCGTTGAGGCAGATGCGTCCCAGAGGGCAGATATGGAGCTACTTACAGAGTGCGAGATTGTAAAGGAGCAGTATGACCTTACCGTGCTCTCAAGCTTTGACTTTGAGAACGAACTTGCTCAGTGCACCCTCTACAGCTACAAGGGTGGCTATCTGTTTGAGATGGTCAAGGGCGAGGTGGTCTACCTCTTTGAAAAAGAGCACAATAGTGGCGTTGTGAGGTCAAACTATGGCCTTATAGATAGTGTAGATGTCTCGCTGCTGCGCTTTGGACTCTGGCTGGTCTTTGGGCTTGTGACTGTGCCACTTGGGGCTATTGCTATCCACTCGTCAGTGCTTGTTAAGGATGGTGGGGCGGTGCTCTGCTTGGGTGAGTCTGGTACGGGCAAGAGTACCCATACAAGGCTCTGGCGCGAGCATATCGATGGCACTACGCTGCTCAATGACGACAGCCCGATTATCCGCCTTGTGGATGGGGTACCTACAGCCTTTGGCTCGCCGTGGAGCGGTAAGACCCCGTGCTATCGTAACCTGAGCTACCCGATTCGCGGTTTTATACGCCTACAGCAGGCTCCGTACAATAAGATTCATCGCCTATCGGTGCTCAACGCTATAGGTGCGCTGCTACCAAGTTGCCCACCTGCATTTGCATATGATGATGCTCTGCAAGATGCTATCTGTGATACGCTGTCGGATATGATTTCGTCAGTGGCTGTCTACCACCTTGAGTGCCTGCCAGATAGCGCTGCGGCAGAATTGTCGTATAACACCATATTTAATAGGTAGGCTATGGGTAGCAAGAGCGTGGCAAATGTAGCGACATTCTCTGTTGTCAGGGATATACTCCTTGAGGGTCAAGCCGTTAAGGTTGCGGTCAAGGGTCAGAGTATGCTGCCATTTTTTGTTAGTGGTGCAACTGTGAGTATACGACCTATTACTCCCTGTGACTTTAAACGCTACAATGTGGTCTTTGCAGATGCTGGTAACCACTTTGTTATCCACCGCATTATAGGCCTTGAGGGCGACAAGGTGACCCTTCTGGGTGATGGAAATATCGTGGGTACAGAGAGTATGACAAGGGATAAGGTCTACGGCGTTGTTGACTGCTCGGCACTCAACCTGCTCCTTGCACGACTGTGGGTGGCTCTGCGCCCTGTGCGCCGCTTCCCGCTGGCCATTTTCCGCCGCATAACACCAAAGTAGAGAGAATTAACAATAACTAATAGAGTACTTAAATTATGAAAAGAGTTTTACTTAGACTTATCTGTGTTGTAGTTGTAATGGTTGCAACAACACACATTGCGACAATCTCGGCAAGAGGTGTCAAGTTCCAGGGATATGGAAACCTTGGTGCGGTATACTGCCCAAGCCTCAAGGGTGCAGGCCCTACTGCCGATGTGAGCGTGGGCGCACAGTTTGGAGACCACTTCTATGCAGGTTTTGAGACAGGCTTCCACACTCTTATCTATCCCGTAGAGTTCTTGGGCGAGGAGCTTACTGTCTATGATAGCTATATTCCGTTGGCGGTCAATATCAAGCGACAGTTTGGCCATAGAATGGTCCGCCCATTCTTTAACATCTCCCTCGGCGGTTTTATCGGAGCTATAGACTTAGAGGAGTATAACGGCTTCTTCTGCCAGGCTGGTGCAGGCGTAGAGATAAATCGTATCTCAGTAGGTCTGGGCTATAGCGGCCTTGTCAAGAGCGGCACCGAGTCCTCGCTCTACCTCAAGGTTGGCTTCCGCTTCGGCGGCTACAGCTATTAGAGCCTAAGCCCGACAGAGATGACGGACGGACGAAAGTATATGGTTTTCGTCCGTCCGTCACTTCGTCAACGGGCGGTACAACTGACGCGGTAAGGCTGACGCGAGCAGAGAGTTTAGGGAATTTAGGGAGTTTTTGTCCTTAATCTCCTTAAACTCCTTAATCTCCTTAACACCGAGACTCCGAACAACCGAACGAACGAACAGGCGTGTTCGGGTTGTTCGTTCGTGTTCGGGTTCGTTCGTTCGTCACTTCGTCAACGGTCGGTACTTAATCTCGCTACTATTTTGATATTACAATTTAAATTCTTATCTTTGTTCAAACAAAAATTGTCTGCCTATGGAACATAGCGTATAGTTAGTACGCACATTATAAGATATTGGAAAAGCGTTTGAGTTTTATTC
>JAFOYS010000130.1 GCA_017391435.1 Alistipes sp.
AGTACTTTGCAATATCGATAAACTCGTTCATTGTAACCTTCACTGGAATAGATGCAAAGTTCTTAGCCTCGGCAATAGCTACAGCAAGAATTACATTATCCATAAGTGCAAGACGCTCAATATCCCAGTTGTTTGTATGGCTGTCGATAAGTGCTCGAGAGTCGCTAAAGTGGATAATAGACTCGCGCAGCAGACGCTTTGAGTAGTCCAAATCCTCATCGCTCTTGAATTTAGGAAGCAGTTTTACCTGCTCGTGACTCTCTCGCATAGATGTCATTGTGCGAGCGGCCATAGTAAGGATATAACCCAAATCGTCAACCCAATGTATTGACTGATCCTCAAGCACACCCTCAAGCTGCTCGTTCATCTCCAAGATGTTGAGCAGAATATTAGCTGCAAATTCACTATCCTCCTTAAATGAGCGAGAACTATTTTTCATATAGTTCTTATAGAATGGTTGTTCAGTAAGGGTGTTGAATAGATTCTTAATAAGATCTGTATTCTCAGTCCATCTAAGGCCTCTCTTTGCACAGTAGTCAGCTATAGCCTCACACTGGGCAATACGCTCAATGGCACGATTCTCTACAAACTTGCGATTAGGATTGAGATCCTCCTCTGTAGGAAGCATCTTGTTGCGAGCTATCTCCTGACGAGCCTCGGCATATTTAACTAACTCTGGAAGCAGAGAGAGGATATGAAAATATAGGTCATATGCCTTATCTATCGATGATATAAGGTTTTTCTCTGTCTGAGGAATGTTGTCAGACTCTGTCTGCAGATGTGCATATACAGCCTTAACAACTTTTACTCGCAATAATCTTCTACTTAACATAAGAACGCTTTTTTCTTGTCTGTTTGGTGCAACGACACTTTCGTTGCCTATTTGTTACGGGGCAAAGGTAGCAAAAAGTTGCGTAACAGCAAATCTTTTTCTACCTGAAACCGCTCCAATGGGTGATATTTTTCTGCTCCTTGACCTGTTTCTCTATTGTTGGGTTGATATTTGGGAAAAATTTTATACCACAACGGCTCTCTACCTCAGCTATAGATACAATAGCCTGCTTTGGATCTACATTGCCCTCTGATGAGTTCTCAAACAGAAAACCTATTGCTATAAGCTCATCTGCATCTGTAATTTCAGATATGCTTTTGCCTGTGTTTCCATTGCGTGTGCGCAGGAGTAGCTTGTAGCAGTGTGATGGGCGAGTGATGTGTCGGCCACGGCTGACAAAAGATGTGGAATTTTCAAAGAGCGTACCCACAACAACAAAGAGTGTATCTGAACACATACTTGCGCGTGTGCGCTCCTCAACGGTAGCCCAATTCTGTTGGTTAAGGCGTGCATTTTGAGGGAAGATATTGGTCGCGTAAAATGTCTGAGAATTTGTTGTCCAAGAGTTGTAGCGCGATGCTGATGGTAGCATATGGCCTCGGTCAAGCTGGCGATTCTCGCCGTCATTAAAACCACCTTTCTTAACTTGTGGTTGTAAGTTCTGAGGAATTTGAGGCTCGGTGTACTCATATCGTATAATGTCGTAACCGCCTTCTCCATATGTAGTTACCGCATCGTCAAACGACCATGCGTCTGTGCGGTCAATTTTGGGTGTGGTGTAAATCTTGTGTAGCGGATAGGCGACCCATAGCGAAACCATCTTACTCTTGTCGTAACAGATAGAGTAATTTCTTACGCGCTTGCCATCGTTGAGTGTTGTAAAATATGTCTTGTGGACAAGGTTCTCGCCCTTTACAATCTCAGGTAGCTCTGCCCATGTTGGGTTTAACTGGCGGTCGTTGTGCTTGATGTTTGATGAGCCAGGAATGGAAGCTGGGTCCTTGTGGTCGGGGGTGGTTTTGGTGTTATCTTG
>JAFOYS010000131.1 GCA_017391435.1 Alistipes sp.
AACGGTAAAGGTTCCGCTTTGACTGTGGTAGCCCGCAGCAGAGACCGTATAGTTGTATGTTCCACTATCAAGCACTACATTCATAGCTCCGTCAGTGAGCGAATAGTGCTGACCGTCTATGGTTACAACGGCGCTGCTCGGCTCTACAGTAAAGACCACAAACTGTGGCTCATTTGCTGCCGTATTGACACTCAGTCGGAACGAGATACTGCCGTCATTGACCTCAATATTCTGCTCATTTGTAACGCTACCGTACTGGAGTTTTAGCTTATGCGCGCCAATCATCACATCCTTAACAGTAAGGCTGTTTATGGAGTCGGTCTTGCCCTTAAACACTCCGTCAAGGTATACATCAGCACCCGCAACATTGCTATTAACTACGATGCTAAAGGTCTGATTCAGGCTCGCCTCCATCTGGTACTCTTTGTTTCCCTCGTAGTCAAATGTTACCTCGTTAGATGTACCAAAAGTTGGGTGTTTAAGATAGAACTTAACCTGCGGTCTTGCGGTAAACTCAAGGATAAGCACTGTGTTTCCCTCTGCAACCTTACACTTTGTGTAGTCAATAGTGCCAGACGGAAAAACAGGTTCTAACTGCGCCATCTGTTCGCGCGTCATACGGTGGAAGAATATCTTCAGTCTTGCACACGCTCTGCGAGAGCGGTCCACGCCTATTGGGTCTATATTAACACCCGTAAGGGCATCGGTCTGCACTGCGCGAAAGGTGCTACGGTCCAGAACAATAGAGTTAGTTATCTGCGCCGAAGCACTAAAGGCAACAGCAATGAGGGTCAGTATTGTAAGTAATCTCTTCATACAACAAAGATAATAAAAAAATCTTGCGAGTGCAAGATTTTTGGCAAGTTAAGGAAATTAGGGAGATTAGGGAAGTTAGCGAAACACTAAACTCCTTAAATTCCTTAAACTCCCCACTACTATACACGCACCGCATTTTGTCGTCAAAAGGTAGTAGTTGCGCTGCATCGTGAAAAAGAGCAGTCGCGGATAGTACTAAAGCGTACAGCCGCGACTGCTATTTGAGGGATGTGGTGCAAATGCTACCTTTTCACGACAAAATCAACTTTTAGTCCTCATACCCATTAGCCTTCGCCCCCCACATAGTAAGCAGTGTAACTGCACCGAGGAGTGACATAATAAGGATGGTTAGGTATGCGCCATTCCAGCCGTAGTGCTGAGCTACATAACCGAAACCTACACCAGAGATAAGTGTAGAGGCGTAACCGAAGATACCGAGGATACCATTTGCGGTAGCTGCAGCGCGGTTTGTAGCCTGGTTTGCAGCAGAGATTCCCAGAAGTGCCTGTGGACCATAGACAAAGAAGCCAATAAAGGTAAATGGCAGAATCTGAATCCACCAAGCAGTACCCTCAGGGATTGCCCAGAATAGAGCCACGCTAACTGCAGCACCAACCATACAGAGTACGCAGGTCTGGTGTGCCTTGCTGTTGAAGAACTTATCTGTAAGCCAGCCCCAGAAGACCATACCGATATTACCGCCGATAAACTCAAAGACAATACAGAGTGTTGTTGCCATAGCAAGTGTCAGACCCTTAGACTCGGTAAGCATTGTAGGACCCCAGTCAAGAGCAGCAAAGCGAACAACATATACAAAGAAATTGGCAAGGGCAAGTGTCCAGATAAGGCGGTTACCGAATACCTTACGGCGTACAAATGCGTTATACTCAGCCTTCTCAGCATCAGACTGAACGCTCTGTGTCTTCTTCTCAACAACCTCTGGAAGACCCACCTCTGATGGAGAGTTCTTAATCAGAGTAATGATACCAAGTGAGCCTAACAATGCAAACGCAGCAGGGATAAGGAAGCACAGACGCCAAGCGCCGAAGTGCTGTGAGAAGCTCAAAATCTCCTCGTATGATGCATTTGCACCAAGATTCTCTGTAATAGTCTTAACAACCTCAGCATTTGCGCTCATATCCAGACCCAGGTGTGGCATAATAACCCAACCGCAAAGACCGAACACAAGACCTGCGCCGATAGAGTGTGACATATTCCAGATAGACATCTTGGTAGCAAGCTGGTCTGGGTGAATCCAATGTGTATTAATCTTAGTAAACGGTGGCACACCCATACCCTGCAGATATCCGTTGATTACCCACACAATACCCATACAGTAGACAAGCACAGATGAGAATGTAAGGGTTGTACCCATCTTTGCTGCCAGCACAACAATCCAGTTAGCAACAAAGTCGCTGACACCGAAGATGATATTTGCAACGGCGCAGAGCAGCAGACCTACAGATGCTACAACCTTAGCACTACCACGGTCAGAAACAATACCGTTTACAAAACGAGAAAGGCCGTAGATAATACCGTGCAGTGTAAGGAACAGACCAAGCGAGACCTTTGAGATACCAAACTCTGCAGTAAGGCCCGGCATAGCGATTGAGAAGTTCTTACGAACAAAGTAGAACAGAGCGTAACCAACCATTGTGTAGATGATAGTTCGCGTCTG
>JAFOYS010000012.1 GCA_017391435.1 Alistipes sp.
CTCGACTGTCGCTTTGTTCTGAAGCTCTCAGCAGGATGGTCACCCATCTCAATACGCTCAGGTGCGTGGACAATATCAAACAACTCAGCCGAGCAACCTCTTCTCTCTAACTGGTCAAGAATAGTACTACTATCGCCAATAAGCACAATACGGCAAGTATCGCCAAGTTCGCTCAGCGACGCTATAGCACCCTCGACAATAGCCTCTGGGGCATTATCCCCACCAAAGATATCTAAACCGATTCTGACCATTACTTACAAAACCAATAAAGCACCGCCGAAACGATGCTTTATTGAGTTAATGATTACTCAATTAATCAACTACCTTCTTCTCGATAGCCAACTTACCACGGTAGAAACCGCACTCAGGACAAACTCTGTGGTAGAGCACTGATGCACCGCAGTTTGAGCAAGCCACTACTGTAGGAGCTACTGCCTTGTAGTGGGTTCTTCTTTTGTCGCGTCGGGTAGACGAGACTTTGTGTTTTGGATGTGCCATAATTATCTAAATATTAAGTTGTTAAAATTACTCCATTTTACCACTAATGCGCGCAATCATATCTGGATTACAATCCCCCTCACGGTGTGCGCGAATCATCGGCAAGTCAAGCATAATGCTATCGTAAACAAACTGCGCAATAGAGAACTCGTCACCACGCTGGAGTGTCACCTGTTCGCCATCAAACGCAACTGCCTCATCGCCAAAGAGAACGGTCATCTCTGCCTCAACATCAACCTCAAGGGTAACATCATCAAGACAACGGTCGCACGGTGTAACAACACTACCCTGACCACAAAGCTCAATAACGCTACGATTGTGAGTCTCCTTATGACCAATGACGCGGAACGCAAAGTCGGCAGCAGAAATATCTGTCATCTCCATTGCCTCAAAAAGCTCCATACCCACCTGCAACTCAAACTCAAAGTCGCTCTGCTGCACCGTCTGGGCGTCAATTACATATCTCTTCATATCACTTTTGTGCGCTTTAGGTCGCAAAGGTATAGTATTTTTTTTGATTTTACAAACTTTTTCAAAAATTAGCACCCTCACCTTTCTTATATTTCTGCAAAAGACAATATTTGGTATAACTTTTTCGTTAGCATAATAAAGAAATACTAAAAATATAGAGTTATGACACAATATTTTGATCTTACAGGACAAGTTGCTGTAGTTACAGGCGCATCAACAGGCTTAGGGCTACAGATGGCAAAAGCATTTGCAAATCAAGGGGCGAACATCGTTCTTCTTGCTCGCCGAATGAATCTCTTGGAGCAGAACGCTGCTCAGATTTCAGAGCAGTATGGCGTAGAGGTGCTGCCAATGGTCTGCGATATTACAGACACTGACTCGGTCAAAAGAGCCGTCGATGCGACAATTGCAAGATTTGGCCGTGTAGATATACTTGTAAACAATGCTGGCACAGGGGCTATTGGCAGTGCTGAGACAATTACTGACGAGCAGTTTAAGCACGAGCTTGAGGTAGACCTATTCGGCACCTTTGTCTGCGCGCGCGAGTTTGGCAAGAGGATGATAGATGCGGGTTATGGCCGTATAATCAACATAGCATCAATGTATGGTCTTGTGGGTAATATGATTGCCGGCAGTTCTCCATACCACGCAGCAAAGGGTGGTGTGGTAAACCTAACAAGGGCCCTTGCAGCGGAGTGGGGCAAGTATGGCATTACTGTAAACAGCATCTGCCCGGGATACTTCTACACAGAGCTTACTACAGCCACTCTTGACAGCGACTACTTCCAGTCTATAGCCAAGCAGAACATTCCTCTTGGTCGCTACGGCCGCGAGGGCGAGCTAAATACCTGCGCGCTATTCTTAGCCTCGCCGATGAGCACATATGTAAACGGCCAGAATATAGCCGTAGATGGTGGATACACCAGCATATAGTCTGACCGTAAAAAAGCTGCCACCGCCGCGCGCTAACACTCCTCACTGCGTGCTGCGGTGGTATCTATTAGTGTGTATACCTGCGTATAAGGGACATCTGTCCTGCCCACTCCGCGACGCATCATATCCTTGAGTGCATCAAGATGGCTGTAGTATATGTCGCGAGGCAGACACTTGTTTCTACGGCACAGAGTAGCCGCCATACCTACCACCTCGCCCATCATTGCCGTAGTACGCATCACGCGGACTGTACCTAACGCTATATGGCTCACAGAGATATCTCTACCCGCCATAAACATATTACCGATATCCTTTGAGTAGAAGCAGCGGTACGGTATAGGATAGAACCCCATAGGGTCAAGGTGTCCGCAAGAGAGGTACTCACGACCAGGGAAGCGCAGACTATTCTCTGGATCTGGATAGTGCTGATCTATATACCACGAGGTAGAGGCTGAGCCATCTTCATAGATAACATTACTCTTCAAATCCTGCTCGCGCAGCACAAACTCACCCATAATACGGCGAGACTCTCGCTTTCCAGCCACACTGCTCACCCAGCCTAAGTAGCTATTCTCATACTCCTCCTTTTTAGAGTAGTGATTTTTAAGGTACGCCCAATTTGAGTATGCCACATACATTCCGTAGTCACGAATACGCTCTGCATCCACAATCTGATCATCACGCATACCTACCTCCCAATACCACTGTCCTCGGCGAACAACCTGAACGCTCTGCTCGTCAAGCTTAAGACCCCAATCAATATCTGGGAATGGACGAGCAACACTATCCTCAAGGCAGTACCACTGCAGCGAAGCGCCCATAGTCATCGTATCAGCAACATCTGGTGCAGAGGCCTCTCCATACTCACTCTTAGCCTCGCGACCCATATGGGTCTCTGCCCCTGCAAGTACCGCAAGGTTAGCATCGCCAGTACAATCAGCAAAGAGTCTACCACTGACACGGATACGGCTATGGTCTATAACATCTGTAGCCACAACCGATGTTATCTTACCCTCATCACTAACAGTCACATCTGTTACACGATAACCCATAAAGAGTGTTATTCGCTTCTCGGCCATCACCGCAGCAAGTTTCTTCTCATCCTCATATACATCTGCCGTACGAGCATTACCCTTTGTCACCGGCGCAAACTCGTTGAGCAGATAGCCAAGTGACGGATATAGTCCAATATTTAGTCTACCGCCAAGGCCTACACGAATCTCCGAAGAGTTATTTCCACCAAGCACCTTACGGTCCTGAATAAGTGCTACGCGAGTACCCGTACGCGCAGCAGCTATAGCGGCACACATACCTGCCACACCTCCACCTACAACAACAAAGTCATACGACCCTGCTCGCTTTGGCGACAGTGGCAGACCAAGTAGACTCTTACGCAGGTTACGGTACGCCTCAAGGCCCTCCTCTGGAGCCTTATCAGAGCGGGTAAACAACAGCGCATCAAACCTACCATCAAAGCCCGTAATATCTCTTACAACAACGGTATGTTCACCCTGAGCAAGGGCAATCTTTGCTCCGCGCTGCCAATGCCACTCAGACTTTTCATTACCAAACAGGCCCGCACTCTGCCCATCAACAAAGACCTCAAAAATACCTGGCGTCTTAGCCTCAGACCAGTAAGCAGTCCAATTACGAGTGCGGACATAGAGAGTATACTCACCCTGTTCAGGTGCTGTAAAGAGGGTCTTTGCATCTGCAACAGCAACACCCAAGCCGTGAGCAAGGAGCGGTGTTGAGCCTATAAGATCAAAGAATTGGCTATCTGCACTCCAACCACCAAAGTCGGCAAAGAGTGATGCAGGAAGTAGAATTGAGCTTTTCATACAAAAAAAATATTTATACAAAGTTAGTAACCTTTTTGCGGTTATGCAAGAAAAGTTATATCTTTGTAGAAAACAAAAAATGTTATGAAAAAGATTCTTTTTATTCTATGCGCTCTGTTTGCCGTTAGTTGTGCAAACAATCAGAGCGCCCAAAGCCAGACTGCAGAGCAGAGTAACATCTTTACTATCGACAGTAGCCTGCCCGTTACAAAGCAGTGCGATATGGAGTGGATTCTCCGCTATGAGGATAAGTACATTAAAGCCCTCCACGAGCGTGCTGCTGTTGAGCCGAGTGAGTGCGATGTGTTGTTCTTCGGAAGTTCGTCTATCCGTCGCTGGAAGAGTCTGAAGGAGGACTTCGCGCCGCTTACAGTTGTCAACCGCGGTTATGGTGGTGCGACTCTGCGCGACTTACACTACTATTACGACACTGTTATGGCGCACTACAAGCCTAAGGCTTTTGTATTCTACTGTGACAATGATTTGAAACCAAACTCCAAGACAAATATCACTGTAGGCGAGCTGTTTGACCTTATCCGACTACTCTTCAACCGCATTGAGGCCGACTATCCAGGTGTGCCGATCTACTTCCTTGCAATGAAGCACTGCCAGCACCGCGAGGCTATTCGTGACCGTCAGGCGGTATATAACTCACTTATGCGCGAGTATGCCGAGATTAGCGACCAAGTAATCTATGTAGATACTTGCACACCGCTGCTTACAGAAGATGGTCAGATTGACGCAAGCAAGTTTGTCGATGACAAGATCCACCTCAACGAGAAGGGATATGCCGACTGGGTAAAGATTCTTAGACCGATGTTAATCAAATAATTAGATAGTATGAAGAGATTTTTAACACTACTGTGCACACTTGCCTGTTTTGCGGCAGTAGCACAAAAGAGCGGTGGTATTGATGCCGCAATGATGCAGCAGATTCGCGAGGGTTACAGAGGCAAAGCCTCTGACAAGGCTGTAAAGAATGCCCTTGCCTCAACACCAATCTCAACACTTGCTAAAAACGGCGATAACTTAGCAATGTGCGACACTCACTTTAGGTATCAGGTTAAGACAAAGGGCATTACAGACCAGAAGTCATCTGGTCGCTGCTGGCTCTTTACAGGTCTTAATGTGCTGCGCGCAAAGATGATAGTAAAGCACGATTTGAAGGAGTTTGAGTTCTCACAGAACTACCTCTCTTTCTACGACCTGCTGGAGAAGTCAAACCTCTTCTTGCAGGGTATTATCGACACTCGCGAGTTACCACTTGATGACCGCAAGGTTGAGTGGCTGCTCAAGAACCCTATTGGCGACGGTGGTCAGTTTACTGGCGTAAGCAACCTTATTACAAAGTACGGAGCAGTGCCAAAGAGCGCAATGCCAGAGACATACCAGAGCAACAACACTCGCGATATGAGAATGATACTCTCACTTAAGCTGCGCGAGTACGCACTAAAGCTTCGTGAGGCTCGTAAGGGCGAGCTGAAGGAGCTCAAGACCGCTATGCTGACAAACATCTATGACATACTTGTAAAGTGTCTTGGTGTTCCTCCTACAGAGTTCACTTGGACTCGCTACAACAGCAAGGGCGAGCGTGTAGGTACAAGGAGCTACACCCCTCAGAGCTTCTATGCCGAGTTTATTGGCGAGGATCTTGAGAATAACTATGTTATGCTGATGAACGACCCTACTCGCGAGTATGGCAAGGTATACGAGATTGACTACGACCGCCATATGTACGACGGCGATAATTGGCTCTATATCAACCTACCTATTGAGCGCATCAAGGAGGTTGCTATAGCATCTATCAAGGACAATACGGCAATGTATTTCTCTTGCGATGTGGGCAAGTTCTTTGATCGTAAGCGCGGCGTGCTGGATATCTCAAATCTTGACTACGCATCACTCTTTGCGACAGAGTTCCCTATGGACAAGAAGCAGCGAGTATCAACCTTTGCCAGCGGCTCATCTCACGCTATGACACTTATTGCTGTAGATACAGACAAGGATGGCAAGGCCACAAAGTGGATGGTAGAGAATAGCTGGGGTGCAAATAGTGGCTACCGCGGCAATGTTATTATGACCGACGAGTGGTTTAATGAGTATATGTTCCGCCTTGTTGCCGAGCGCAAGTATGTGCCAGAGGATATACTGAAGATTCTTGAGCAGAAGCCTATTATGCTTCCAGCGTGGGACCCAATGTTTGCTCCAGAGGAGTAGGCGGCCTTAAAAACAGAAAAATCCACCAGAGTTTACTTTGGTGGATTTTTTTACAGTGTTAAAGGCGCTACTTATTCTTATACTCCTTTAGGTAGTCAATCTGAAAGGCCCCCTTCTGCTCCTGATACTTAGCAAGCTTTGAGCCAGAGTGCCAAGTGGTATAACCACCCATAAGACCAGCGTCATAGAGACCGCGAATCTCCTTCTCTACATTCTCGGCATTGTACTTAATGCCGTTGCGGTCTACGTGGCGCATAACATCGTAAGCCTGAATCCAAGTACGCACAACAGCTGGTGTTGGAGTAACCTGCTGACGACCCTGCACGCGCTCACCCCACGCCTTGAGAATTTGGTAAGGGTTGTTCCACGGCTTCTTAATGCCGTAGTAACCATTTGAGAAGTGGTCAGGATAAGGCATACCGCAGATTGCATCTGCAATATTTGATATTGCTGGCCAATACTGACCATATGCAGTTGTGTAGCCAGGGTTTGCAGCCTCACCAAAGACATCGACAGAGACATAAGCGCCTACAGCGTGAATCTCATCACAAGCATACTGCACAAAGCGCTGGATGGCCTGCACCTTGCTCTCGTTGTACTTGTTGTGGTAGTCAATAAGATTCTCAACCTTTGTCATACGGTCTGGGAAGCGAACATAGTCAAAGTTAATCTCGTTAAAGCCAAACTTACGCACCGCCTCCTTTGCAAGCTCAACATTAAACTGCCAAACCTTACGGTCGTATGGACTTGGCCAGTATGCCTTGTTGTGCTTAAATGGTTTGCCTGTCGCCTTCTCGGTAATTGCCACCTCTGGATGGTCCTTAACAAGGTATGAGTCCTTGAAGCAGGTGATTCGACCCACAACATAGAAACCCTCCTCGTGCAGTCGCTTAACAACTCTCTTGTAGAGCTCCTCCTTTGTCGCACCCGCGCGAGCATAGTTTGTTGGCGAGTAGAGCTTCATCGCCTCAGCACGATAACCTGGGCACTCATTGTCCTTGATATCGATTGTAAAGGTGTTGATCTTGGTCTGCTTTGCAAAGTCTATGTATGCCTCAATATTCCCCAAAATTGCAGGAGAGATATTGAGATAGAGCGAGTAGCAGGCCTCTGGCATCTTGTTGTTCTCAAATACCACTCGCTCTGTTGGGTAGAAGTCACAGCCAATAGCCTCACCACCTCCAAATGGATTCTTGATTGCCTTGTGGACCTTGTCGTACTCCTCTGCCTTATAACGCTTTAGAGCATCCTCCTTGCTATATACAGTATACTTGGCATAGATATATCCCTCAGTGTTTCCCTGACGAACAATGTAACGATTAACTCTACCATTCGCATAGAGCGTATCATAGCCAATAACAGCAAGCTCTGCACCCTTATCTGCATTAGCGCCAACCTTTGATGTCGCAATATCAGAGATAATCGAGGCCGGTGTACGCACAAAGATGCTCTTCTCCTGCACCACCTCACGGTGTGTTGCTACAAGTTGAGCAGCAGGCGCATAGAAGAGCTGCTTGTCAACCTTTACGGGCAGATACTCTGTATCGTTAAACTTCTTGGCGCCATTTACAACAACATTAAGTGCCGCACCACGCACAAGTGTATCAGCAACAGAGAGTTGCTTGCTCTGCTCATCAGCTGCGTAAAGATAGCCCTCCGCACGATCTGAAGCAAGATAACGCACCTCTACAATCTCCTCGCTGCTGCAAGCAACCATCGCCACAACAGCCACAATCTGGGTCAATAATCTCTTCATATTTTTTCGCTTTATATATTTTTTCAAAGATTTAAGCCACAAAGGTACAAAAAAA
>JAFOYS010000132.1 GCA_017391435.1 Alistipes sp.
ATGGCTGAAAATTCAATTTTAATGCGCCTTGATGGTCTGAAGATCAAGTACGAAGAGCTTGGTCAGAAGCTTACCGACCCAGAGGTTATTGCAGATGTCAAGGCCTTTGTGCAGTACAACAAGGAGTATCGCGAGCTTGAGCCAATCATCGAGGCGGCAGATCGCTACCGCAAGGCTCTTGCAGACCTTGCTAACGCAAAGGACATTCTGGCAACAGAGAAGGACGAGGAGTTCCGCGAGATGGCTCGTATGGAGATTTCAGACCTCGAGCCTATGATTGCACAGCTTGAGGAGGAGATTAAGCTTCTTCTTATTCCAAAGGATCCACAGGATGCAAAGAACGCCGTTCTTGAGATTCGTGGCGGAACTGGTGGTGACGAGGCTGCTCTATTTGCTGGAGACCTTATGCGTATGTACACCAAGTATATTGAGTCAAAGGGTTGGAAGTATGAGATTACATCCTTCTCTGATGGCGCAGTGGGTGGCTACAAGGAGGTTATTATGAAGGTTACGGGAAACAATGTATACGGAACACTCAAGTATGAGTCTGGTGTTCACCGTGTGCAGCGCGTACCACAGACAGAGACTCAGGGTCGTGTACACACCTCTGCAGCATCAGTTGCGGTGCTTCCTGAGGCAGACGAGTTTGATGTTGAGGTCTCTTGGAACGATATTCGCAAGGATATCTTCTGTGCTTCAGGTCCTGGTGGTCAGAGTGTTAATACAACATACTCAGCTATCCGTCTGACACATATCCCTACAGGTATTGTTGTTCAGTGTCAGGATCAGAAGTCTCAGATTAAGAATACTGAGAAGGCCTTTGAGGAGCTTCGTACCCGAATCTTCAACCTTGAGTATCAGAAGTACCTGGACGAGATTGCCTCAAAGCGTAAGACCCTCGTATCAACAGGTGACCGCTCGGCAAAGATTCGTACCTACAACTACCCACAGGGCCGAATTACCGACCACCGTATTAACTACACTATTTACAACCTCGGCGCCTTTATGGATGGCGAGATTCAGGACTGCATTGACCACCTGATTGTAGCCGAGAATGCCGAGAGACTTAAGGAGCAAGAGCTCGGATAGAGATGAACTTTCGACTGCTATTTTTGACGATAACTATACTGCTGTGGCACAGTGCCGCAGCAGAGAGCAGTCGCGAGCCGCTCTATATTGTCAATGGCAAAGTTTGGACAACCGTCTCCGATATTCCCGAGAAGAATATTGAGAAGATTGAGACGCTACCAGCAGATGATGCTACTATTGCCAAGTATGGACAGAGGGCAAACAATGGCGTGGTGATTATAACACTCTGCTACGACCAAGCCGCCGAGTTTAGTGCAGCCGACAACTTCTCGGAGTACATTGCCTCACAGGTTGATTGGGACGAAGATGAGGCAGCCGCTCGCTTTGTTATGCGCTTTACGGTTCTGGCAGACGGAACTCTTGCTGAGGGAGGTGTGCTACAATCTACAGACAAGCGATTTGAGAGGCGTGTAAAAGCGGCCTTTAAGGCTGCTCCCGCGTGGAGACCTGCAACAAAGCGTGGCGTTGCTGTAGAGAGTGAGCACCTGCTTGTAGTACAGCTACCAGAGGGAAAAAAGCTTGCGCGCGAGCCATACATAATAATGCTATGAGAGAGTCATTTACCCTATACGAACTGCAGCGTATTATCGGCTGCGCGGTGGAGCAGTTTCTGCCCCGCCCCGTATGGGTTAGTGCCGAGATTTCAGAGCTAAAGCGAAACAGCTCGGGCCACTGCTATATGGAGCTTATTGAGCGCGAGCAGAATAGCTCATCTGGCTCTGCAGCAAAGGCTCAAGCAAGGGCTGTGATTTGGAAAAACCGCTATCCGCAGCTCTCTGCAAAGTTTGTCTCAGCAACGGGCAAGGCTCTTGCCGCAGCAATGAAGGTGTTGGTTGAGGTCTCTGTGACGCACCATCCACTCTACGGACTGAGTCTGCAGATAACAGATATAGACCCTACATATACCATTGGCGAGGCAGAGCGACAGAAGCAGATAACTATAGAGCGTCTTAAGGCTGATGGCGTCTGGGATATGAACCGAGGGGTGACTATCCCTATGGTGGCCCAGCGAGTGGCGGTAGTATCAAGTGCAACAGCTGCAGGCTACCGCGACTTTATCAACGAGATAGAGAGCAGTCCCTATCGCATCCGTACGACCCTCTTTGAGGCACTTATGCAGGGCGACGGCAGTGAGCAGAGCATTTCCGAGGCACTGATGGCTATTGCCGAGCGTGAGGATGAGTTTGACGCTGTAGCGATAATTCGCGGCGGAGGATCTGTTGCCGACCTTGAGTGCTTTAACAGCTACCTTACAGCCTCTTGCGTGGCTCAGTTCCCACTACCGGTGCTCTCGGGTATTGGTCACGACAAGGATACAAGCGTAGTGGATATGGTTGCAGCGGTGCACCTTAAGACACCTACGGCCGTGGCTGCGTGGCTTTGCGAGCGTGCAGCGAGTGTTGATGGTCAGTTGGAGTACTATGCCGTACTGTTGCGAAGCTGCTGTACAAAGGCAACCGAGAGGGCAGAGTTGCGGCTACAACAACACCTTGAGCTTATTCTCCGCGCTGCTCAGTCGGCTCTTATCCGCCAGCAGGATAAGCTTAAAGCATACAGCGTGCTTGTAGAGAACTTTGCACCATCAAGGCTACTGAAGCTCGGCTATGCAGTAGCAAGAGGCCAGAGTGGGGCTGTTATTCGCAGCACAAGTGAGTGTAGTGCGGGCGAGAGGATAACAATAGAGGTTGCAGATGGTCATCTTGTAGCCCAAGTGATAGAGAGTTATGGAAAAGAGTAATATTTCGTATAGCGAGGCGATGGCCCAGATAGAGGCTATCCTTAATAAGTTGCAGAGTGCCGACTGCGACATTGAGAGCCTTGCAGAAAATGTAAAGCGAGCATCAGAGCTTATAGAGCTCTGCCGAACAAGACTACGCAAGGCAGAGAGTGATGTAGAGAAACTTTTTGAGCAATGAGCATTGTAGGTAAGACTATTCGTTGGGTGCTTAACACCATTCCGCGCACAGCTCTTCAGCGTGTGGCAGATTGGGCTGTGCCTATTGTAGGGCTACTCTACTTAGGCAAGGGGCGCGAGTGCCCTATCTGCGGAGCGCAAAGGCGCAAGTTCCTGCCATATGGCTATGGTAATGTGCGCGAGGATGCACTCTGTCCAAGGTGTCTGTCGCTTGAGCGTCACCGCCTGCTGTGGCACTACCTAATGAATAACAAAAGTGTGCGAGAGAAGATTGAGAGTCTACCTACAACACTCCACATCGCACCTGAAGTTTGCCTGATGAAGGAGTTTAAGAGGATTTATAGCTCCGCGCCGAATAGCTACATTACTGCCGACCTTTGCAGCCCTCTTGCAGATATGCACTTTGATGTGCAGAGTATCCCAATGAAGGATAGTAGCGTGGATATTATTATCTGCAACCACATTTTAGAACACGTAGAGAGCGACAGTAAGGCTCTATGTGAGATGTACCGTATAATGCGACCTGGCGGAGTGGGTGTTATGCTTGCGCCAGTGGACTACACGCGCGAAACGACATTTGAGGACGACACAATTACCGACCCTAAAGAGCGCGCAGAGATATTTGGTCAGTATGACCATCGTCGTGTATATGGAAAGGATTACCTCAATCGCCTATCCGCTGCGGGCTTTGAGGCTGTTGAGATAGACTATGCAGCAGAGTTTTCAGATTATGATCGCACCCGCTATAGCTTTGGGTGTGACCACCTATATATAGTAAGAAAGATATGAGTAATGTATTAGATAGATACGCCGATTTTCGTAAGACCATAGCTGGTATGTTCTCTACTGTCACTCAGCAGATGGTAGATGCCGCGTTGCACTACGCCGCAAAACATCTTGAGGGGATTGTTCGCTACGATGGCACTCCGATGCTTGACCACGCTGTGGGCGTTGCAAAGATTGTTGCCACAGAGGTGGGTCTTGGTCGTAACTCAACCGTCTCGGCGATTATTCACGATGTAGTCCGCCTTGCGGCGCAGAGTAATGATGAGCAGGCCCTTGAGAGCACCCTTAGCGAGTGCAAGGGGCTCTTTGGCGAGCAAGTTACGGGCATTGTAAGTGGCCTTGCAAATATCTCGGAGCTAAAATTTAACACCCACAAGGAGCAGGCATCGTCATTCCGTGATATGATTGTTGCCTACTCTGAAGATCCGCGCGTAATACTTATCAAGCTTGCAGATAGGCTTGAGGTTATGCGCTCGATAACTATCTTTCCGGAGGCAAAGCGCAAGAAGAAGAGTTGGGAGAGCCTCAACCTCTATGCACAGATTGCCCACAAGCTCGGCCTGTACAACATCAAGAGCGAGTTGGAGGATCTTGCCCTGTCACAGCTTGAGACAGAGTCTTATAACCACATTGTGGGCAAGCTTGCCGAGAGCGAGCAGGAGCGACTTGCCTTTATTGACAGATTCCTTGAGCCTATACGCAAGGCCCTTGATGCTGCGGGCATAAAGTACCACATCAAGAGCCGAACAAAGTCTGTATACTCCATCTGGAACAAGATGCGTAAGCAGCAGGTCCCTTTTGAGGGTGTTTATGACATCTTTGCCCTTCGCATTATTATCGATTGCGCAAAGGAGCAGGAGAAGGCTCAGTGTTGGTATGTCTACTCGATTGTCAGCGACTTCTACACTCCAAATACAGACCGTATGCGTGACTGGATAACCATTCCAAAGTCAAACGGCTACGAGAGTCTGCATACGACAGTCTCTGCGGGTGATGGCAAGTGGGTAGAGATTCAGATTCGTACAGAGCGTATGGACGATGTTGCCGAGCTCGGTATTGCGGCTCACTGGCGATATAAGGGTGTCAACCAGGGCGCACAGACATCTGAGCAGTGGCTACAGCGACTGCGCGAGCTGATGGACCAGACCAAAGAGGATATTGCCGAGCGTTTTGACGCCAAGCCAGCCTCAGGGGAGATATTTGTCTTTACACCAAATGGAGATATCCGCAAGTTGCCTGAGGGCGCGACAATCCTTGACTTTGCCTTTGACATCCATACAAACCTCGGCTCTACCTGCTCGGGTGGTAAGGTAAACGGCAGAGCGGTGCCAATCCGTGAGACACTCAAAAATGGCGATATTGTAGAGATTCTATCACAGAAAAACCAGCAGCCAAAGGCCGACTGGCTCAACTTTGTCGTAACCACAAAGGCCCGCCAGCGAATCAAGGCGTTTATCCGCGAGGAGCAGGCAAAGAATGCAAAACTTGGTCGTGAGGAGCTTGAGCGTAAGCTGAAGAATTGGAAGCTCACATCAAAGAGCATTGATGAGGTGGTTGCCTACCTATGTAAATATTACAAGCAGCGCACAGGTACAGCCCTCTATGAGCTTATAGCCACAGAGAAGATTGACCTGTCAGTTGTCAAAGAGATTATCAGCCGTTGGCTCTCAGGCGAGGCCGATGAAGAGCGTCGCGCAGCAGAGGCGGCAGCAGAGGCGGCACGCCGACAGTCTCAGACAACAACAAAGCCTACAACAACCGACGCGCTGATTATTGACGAGGGTATAAACAACATTGTCTACAAACTTGCCAAGTGCTGCAACCCAATTAAGGGCGATGACATCTTCGGCTTTGTTACAATCAACGCCGGAATTACTATCCACCGCTGCGACTGTCCAAATGCAAAGCACATACGCAAGAACTACCCTTACCGCATTATGGAGGCTAAGTGGCGCGAGCAGGCGCAAGGCTCTTTCCGCGTAACGATAGCTATAACAATAAACGACTCAGCAGGTGTTGTCAACCAGATTACAGAGGTTGTCAGCCGCGACCTGAAGCTCAACATCCGCACCATAAACCTCTCTTCACGAGGCGATGGCACAGGAGTAGGAACAATCAGCGTAGAAGTGCCGTCAACATCTGTTGTAGATATGCTTCTGCACGCAATTATGCGAATAAAGGGTGTGCAGAGAGCCGTCAGAGTGAATAATTAAACCTAAATGATATGAAACGAACCTTAAACCTAATCATTTTGATGCTTGTGGCCGTAACTGTTTCGGCACAGAGCACCTTTACCTCCGCCTTGAAGGCAAAGCCAAAGAAGGGGGCGACAGTTTACGGCACTGTAGAGTGTAATGGCTCTCCGATGGCTGGCGTAGCTGTTTCTGATGGTTATCAGATTGTTCTGACAAACAAGAAGGGACAGTACTCAATAGCCTCTGAGAAGAAGAACGGCAGCGTATTTATTACCGTTCCTCGCGGATATGAGGCTATGACAGAGGGAGGTGATGTTGTTCCACAGTTCTGGGCGGAGCTTACGGCAGATGCTACAACAGCCGAGCGACACGACTTTGCCCTTAACAAGGTAGATAACGACCGCCACGCCATTGTTGCCGTTGCGGATATCCACATTGCCAACCACCACAACGACCTGTCAAACTTCCGCGACATCTTTGTGCCGCAACTAAGGGAGGAGATTGAGCAGTACCGCAAGGCTGGCATTCCTGTCTACACACTATGTCTTGGCGACAGCACCCACGAGATCTACTGGTACGACTATCTGTACGATATCAGCAGCTTCCGCCGCACACTTGCAGATGTCGGCTATCCAACACAGTTCTTTAACACTATGGGTAACCACGACAATGATGGTGCGGTGCCAAATAGCCCAACAGTAGACTTTGACGCTACAGCAAAATATCGCAAGGCCTTTGGTCCGAGATACTACTCTATAAATATAGGTAAGGTGCACTATGTAATGCTTGACAACATCCACTACATCAACGCACCTGGTGGCAAGAAGGCAAAGGGTATTGTAGGCTCGCGAAACTACACATACGACATCACCCCAGAGCAGTTGGCTTGGCTTGAGAAGGATCTTGCACTTGTTGAAGACAAAACTACCCCTATCGTTATTGGTGTTCACAGCCCAATCTACCGCTACAAGAATGGTATGAATGGCAAAATCAACATCAACCTTGAGCAGCAGAGTGGCAAGGCGCTTACAGCCCTTCTGCAGCCATTTAGTAATGTGCATATTGTCTCTGGACACGCCCACCGCAACCGCGTAACATACGGAAAGACAGATGCTTCGCAGCCAGAGCTTAAGAATATTGTTGACCACAACATTGTTGCCGTATCTGGCTCACTGTGGTACTCATCTGGCTTTGGTGGCCCTATGCTCGGATCGCTCGGCGAGCCTGCAGGTTACAAGATTTTTACTGTAGACAACACAGATATCAAGTGGTACTTCAAGCCTACACAGTTCTCTGCTGACAATCAGTTCCGCTGCTTTGATATGAACGCTGTGCGTGACTACTTTGCAACAAATGGAGAGGTAAAGGTGTTCCTTGACCACTTCCCAGCTCGCACAAACTATGCAGAGTGGCCAACAGAGAACTCTGTTATGGTACACGTCTGGGATTGGGCTCCAGATTGGAAGATTGAGATGACAGAAAACGGTAAGCCGTTAGCCGTTAAGCGCAAGAAGGCCGAGAATCCGCAGATGATCGTCGGTCTTGACATTCCAAACACTGTGTGGTTGATAAAGTTCGACAAGAAGAACAACAAGCGCAAGCTCCACCCACATATGTTCCACGCCGTAGCCTCTGCTCCAGATACGACTATTGAGGTTACAGTGACCGACAGTTTTGGTAATAAGTATCACCAGACTATGGAGCGACCAAAGCCTTTCAGTGTTCATATGAAATAAAAACTACAAGATATGAAGAAGATTCTAACCCTGACACTATCTCTGATAGTTGCTTTTAGTGCAACAGCGCAGAGTACATTTGTATCAACCCTCGGAGCTAAAGCGGCAAAGGGTGCTACAGTATACGGAACAGTAGAGTGTAACGGCACTCCACTTGAGGGTGTTGTTGTCTCTGACGGAGTAGAGGTTGTAAAGACCGACAAGAAGGGTGTGTACAACATCGCTTCTGAAAAGAGAACAGGCTATGTGTTTATCTCTATCCCAAGTGGATACGAGGCACTTACTGAAGGTAATGATGTTGTTCCGCAGCTGTGGGCAGTGCTCAATGCAGAACCTCAAACAGCTGAGCGACACGACTTTAACCTCAGAAAGGCAGAGAATGACAACCATATCATTGTTGCCGTAACAGATATCCATCTTGCCAATAAGCTCAATGATGTTGGCACATTTACAGACTCGTTTATTCCGAGCCTCAAGGCCGAGATTGAGCAGTACAAGAGTGCCGGCATACCGGTATATACAGTATGTATGGGTGACAGCAGCTTTGATCTCTACTGGTACGACTACCTCTATGACATTACAGACTTCCGCAAAACCCTTGAGCAGGTGGCATACCCAACACCATTCTTCAACACAATGGGTAACCACGACAATGACGGAGCAACACCTTGTGACGAGAATACCGACTGGAACGCAACAGCCAAGTATCGCAAGGCCTTTGGTCCGACATACTACTCTTTTAACATCGGCAAGGTGCACTACATAATGCTTGACGACCAGATATACCTCAACGAGCCACTACCAAAAGCAAAGAGGGGAAAGGGTATTGTTGGTGCCCGCAACCATATAACATCTCTTACTCGCCAGCAGCTCGATTGGCTGAGCAAGGATTTGGCAACTGTAGAGGATAAGAGCACCCCGATTGTTATCGGTGTTCACAGCCCTATTTTCCGCTACAAGGACTATATGAATGCTCCTGTAGAGTGTCGTCTACCAGCCGAGCAGAGGGATGAATTTGTATCTCTATTCAAGGAGTTTGCTACCGTTCATATCCTCTCTGGCCACACACACCGCAACCGCTGCTGCTATGGCCGTGACGATGCTGCACAGCCAGATATTGCAAACTTTACAGATCATACGGTTGCAGCTGTATCGGGTACGCGTTGGCACACATCTGCTATGGGAGGTCCTCAGATTGCCGTTACAGGCGATCCTGCAGGTTGTAAAATCTTTAAGATTAACGGCACAGATATCAAGTGGTACTTTAAGGCTACAGAGTTTTCGGCCGACACTCAGTTCCGCTGCTTTGATATGAACGGCGTGAGCGACTTCTACCGCAACTCTGGCGAGATGCGTGTATTCCTTGACCACTACCCAAAGCGTACAGACTATGGCAAGGATAAGTTCCGCGGCAAGGTTATGATTAATGTCTGGGACTGGGCAAACGACTGGAAGATTGAGGTTACAGAGAACGGTACACCTCTTGAGGTTACCCGCGAAAAGGCCGAAAATCCGCAGTATGTGCTTGCCTATGAGATTCCTAAGCGTCTGTGGTGGTTTGACCTCGGCTCCTCATCAAGCAAGAAGAAGGTTCGCCACCCACATATGTTCCACGTAACACCATCTTCGGCAACATCAACCCTTGAAGTTACCGTTACCGACTGCTTTGGTAACAAGTATCACCAGACTATGGAGCGACCAAAACCTTTCCACCTACATATGAAATAGAACGACTATGAAAAAAGCTATCTTAACACTTCTTGCACTTGCCGCTTGCTGCACCCTTACGGCACAGAGCACCTTTGTCTCTACACTGAAGGCTAAAGCAGCAAAGGGTGCAACAATTTACGGAACAGTTGAGTGCGACGGCACACCAATAGAGGGTGTAGCCGTGTCTGACGGATTCTCTATTGTAAAGACCGATAAGAAGGGTGTGTACAACCTTGTCTCAGAGAAGCGAAATGGCAATGTATTTATAACCATTCCGAGTGGATATGAGGCAATAGTTGCTGCTGGAGATGTACAGCCTCAATATTGGGCTGCCCTTACGGCAGATAGCTCAACAGTTGAGCGACACGACTTTAACCTTAAGAGGGTAGAGAACGACAAGCACATTATGCTTGCAATAACAGACATACATCTGTCAAATCAGCTCGGAGATATCGACCAGCTCAAGACAATAGTTATGCCTCGCATTAGAGAGGAGGTTGACAAGTACCGAAAGCAGGGTATTCCTGTATACACAATGTGTATGGGAGATAGCAGCTTTGACCTATTCTGGTACGACTTTCTCTTTGACATAAAGGATTTCCGCACTACTATTGGCAAGATTGGCTATCCAACACCTATCTTCCACACTATGGGCAACCACGATAACGATGGTGCTACAGAGCCTAATGCAGATACAGACTTCAATGCCGCTCAGAAGTATCGTGAGGTCTTTGGCCCTACATACTACTCCTTTAACATCGGCAAGGTGCACTACATAATGCTCGACAATCTCCGCTACCGCAACGAGAAGCGCGAGAATATGAAGCCTGGTAAGAATATGGCTGGCGCACGAAACTACGACCACATTGTAGTCGAAGAGCAGATGGAGTGGCTCCGCAAAGACCTTGCAATGATTGAGGACAAGAGTACCCCAATTGTCGTTGGTATGCACTGCCCTGTCTACCGTATGCAGAGCGAGCACAACTCTACAGAGCTATACAGCTACTTTACAGACAGCAACGGCAAGCGCACACTCGCTCCAGCGCTCTACTTCTCGGAGGCGTTCAAAGAGTTTAAGGATGTACACTACCTTACTGGACATACTCACAAGCTCATTACTACACACTGCGCTGTAAACAAAGAGCACACAACACTTGCAAATACTATAGACCACAATGTCAGTGCTATTTGTGGTGCGTGGTGGTTTACAGCAGCTCACGGAGGTCCACACTTAGCTCCAGATGGTTCGCCAGCAGGCTTTTCGGTCTTTCCAGTTGATGGTAAAAGTATAGAGTGGTACTTTACCTCGGCAGACTGTGGCTCAGAGAGACAGTTCCGAGCATTTGACCTCAACTCTGTGCGCGACTACTACAAGAACTCTGGCGAGATGCGAGTGCTTCTTGAGAACAACCCAGAGCGAACAGACTTTGCAAAGGTTGAGGCTAACCGCGTTGCAATACATATCTGGGATTGGGCTCCAGATTGGAAGATAACCGTAACAGAGAACGGAAAGCCGCTCACTGTTGTACACGAGCCTATGGAGAATCCGCAGTATACTGTTGCCTACTGCATTCCAAAGTCTATCTGGCGTCGCAATCTGAAGAAGAATACATTTAAAGCCGAAACGACAGCGCATATGTTCCACTGCACAGCCTCGGCTCCAGATACAACCCTTGAGATAACCGTTACCGATAGCTTCGGCAGAGTCTATACCGAGACTATGGTGCGCCCAAAAGAGTTTTCAAAGAATATGAAATAACCTAATACGACTACACCTATGAAAGATTTTGTGATTGGCTTAGACTACGGTACCGACTCGGCCCGTGCCGTACTTGTTAATGCTCACACAGGCGAGCAGATTGCCGAAGCGGTACACAACTATGCCCGTTGGTCGCGTGGCGAGTATTGCAACGCCTTAGAGAGCCGATTCCGTCAGCATCCGCTTGACCATATTGAGGCTCTAAAGAGCGTTCTGCACGGAGTGTTAGACTCAAACAGAGATATTGCTCAGTATGTTCGTGCTATTGCAGTAGATACTACAGCCAGCACACCGTGTCTGACAGACGAATTTTTGCAGCCGCTCTCTCTTAAGGAGCAGTACAAAGATAATCCCGACGCAATGTTTGTTCTGTGGAAGGACCACACAGGCGTTGCTGAGGCTGCCGCTATTGAAGAGGCTTGCCACCGCAGCGAGGTAGACTATACACAGGTATCGGGCTACCACTACTCTGCAGAGTGCTTCTGGGCAAAGGTTATGCACCTGCTTGGCACAAACGCAGATATGCGCCGTGACGCCCGCTCAGTTATTGAGTGTAGCGACTTTATTACAGCTACCCTTACAGGCACAACAGATCCTGCAAAGGCTCGTATGGGCCACTGTAATGCAGCACAGAAGATGTTCTGGAGCGAGGATTGGGGCGGTTTCCCGCCAGAGAGTTTCTTTGAGGCGCTTGACCCAGCCCTTGTACCAATTCTTCGCACACTCAATGCAAATAAGTACACCTGCGACAAGCCTTACGGCACAATCTGCAGCAAGTGGGCTGAGGAGTTAGGGTTGAATAGCGATGTTATTATCGGCTGCGGAAATGTAGACTCACACCAGGGTGCTATTGGCGCAGGTGTGGCATATAAGACCGCAATGATTAACCTCGGAACATCTGGCTGCTGTATGTTTGTAATCCCTAATGAGATTCTTCAGGGACGAATTATTGACGGCGTATTTGGTCAGGCAGATAGCTGTATTATCCCAGGCCTTGTGGGCTTTGAGGTTGGTCTTTCGGCCTTTGGTGATGCATACGCTTGGCTTCGTAGAACTCTTGCCTACCCTACAGTAGAGATTCTTGCAAAGAGCGATAAGGTAGACCCTGCGACCCGTCAAGCACTTGTAGACGAGGTGCTTGATAATATCCTTGTAAAGCTCGGCGAGGATGCGGCAAAAATTACTCCGCGACTTGATGCTCCATTTGCAACCGACTGGTTCAACGGTCGTCGCTCTCCAGATCCAAATCAGATGCTCTGGGGCTCGCTTATGGGTTTGAGACTATCTACAACTGCACCTGAGCTCTATTACGCTATTGTTGAGGCTACAGCGCTTGCTATGAAGACTATTGTTGACCACCTTGAGCAGCGAGGAATTGTCTTTGACGCCTTTATCGGTGTTGGTGGTATTGCACAGAAGGCGCCATTTGTTATGCAGATGCTTGCAGACGCTATTGGCAAAGATATCCGCGTGTCACAGACCAAGCAGTCTTGCGCTCTTGGTTCGGCAATATGTGCCTCTGTTGTTGCGGGCATCTACCCTACTATTGAGGCGGCACAGGCGGCACTCTGTCAGCCAATCATCCGCACATACACTCCAAATGCCGAGCGTCGAGAGTTGCTACAGAAGCGCCACGAGATGTACCGTGCAGCGGGTAAATTTACTGAGAGTTTATTATAATTTCTAAACATAATTGAGTATGAAAACTATTAAAGAAGAGGCACGAGAGCTTAAAGTCCGTGCAGAGGTTGATGTTCTTGTTGTTGGTGCCGGCCCTGCTGGTATCATTGCAGCGGAGGCTGCCGCAAAGGATAAGAACCTTAAGGTTATGCTCATTGAGCAGCGTGGTTATATGGGTGGAAACCTTACGATTGGTCTTCCAATCCTCTCATTCCTCGGCCCTAAGGGAAATCAGGTAGTAAAGGGCGCTGCGCAGAAGTTTATTGACCGTATGTGGGCTAAGGGTGCTGCAAGCGAGCACAAGCCTTGCAAGAACCATATGTCAATGACTATTATCGACCCTGATCAGGTAAAGACAGTAGCTTGGGAGATGATGGATGATGCTGGAGTAGAGGTACTTCTCTATGTCTTTGTCAGCGACACTATTGTAGAGAATGGTGTGGTTAAGGGCGTGATTATCGAGAGCAAGGCTGGTCGTGAGGTTATCCTTGCAAAGACAGTTATTGACTGTACAGGTGACGGCGATGTAGCCTTCCGTGCTGGTGTTGAGTGCAACAAGGGTGATGAGAATGGCGGTATGCAGCCTCCTACCCTTATGTTCCTTATGCGTGGCGTAGAGATGCAGAAGTTGCGTGATGCAATCTGCAACGAGCCTGAGAAGTACGATATGGATGTTATGCCACCATCACAGTTCCGCGAGGGTAAGTTTATTACCGTAGGTCTGCGTGGTAGAATCCTTGAGGCTCAGCAGAAGGGCTACAAGGTGCCTGTTGCCCGCACAATCCTCATTACGGGTCTTGGCGAGGATGAGATTTGGGTAAATATGACCCGCGTATCGGGCGTAGATAGTACAGACCCTGCAAGCTACACAAAGGGTGAGCACGATGCAAGAAAGCAGATGTACGATGTAATCGCATACCTTAAGGACTTTGTACCTGGTTTTCAGACCGCTTGGCTTGAACGCAGCGCAGCCTTTATGGGTATCCGTGAGAGCCGCGTGATTGTCGGTAAGTATGTTATGACAGCGCAGGATATCCTTGAGCAGAAGCCTTTTGAGGATGCTATTGCTGTTGCCGGTTATCCAGTAGATATCCACCACGCAAAGGGTGGTGACTGTACTATGCTCTTCTGCGAGGATGCTTACCAGATTCCTTATGGTGTACTTGTGCCACAGACTATCGAGGGTCTGCTTGTTGCCGGCCGTTGCTCTGCTATGGACCACGAGGCTATGGCAGCAACCCGCGTAATGTCAACTTGTATGGCACTTGGTGAGGCTGCAGGTACTGCTGCTCGCATTGCTTTAGCCGACGGCGTTGAGGTTAGCGGTGTAGATGTAACAAAAGTTCAACAGGCTCTACTTGAGAATGGAGCATTCTTAGGCTAATAAAAGATTGGTAATACTATGAAGACATTTTTTGAGCCAGCTCGCGAGATAAATGTGCGTGCTGAGGTAGATATACTCGTTGTTGGTGGTGGCCCTGCTGGTATTATGGCAGCAGAGGCGGCTGCAAAGGGTGGCAAGGCAAAGGTTATGCTTCTTGAGCAGCGCGGATTTTTGGGTGGAAACCTTGTTCTCGGTCTGCCTATACTATCTATGCTTGACAAGGATGGCAACCAGATTATCAAGGGCGCTACAGGTCGATTTGTAGAGCGTCTGCAGCAGCGCGGAATGGCTACAGGCCACAAGCGTTGTAAGCTCCACATCTCACTTACAATGGTAGACCCAGAGGCTGTAAAGACCCTTGCTTGGGAGATTATGGACGAGAATGGCGTTGAGGTGCTGATGTACATCAATGTTGTAGATACACTTGTTGAGGATGGTGTTGTAAAGGGTGTAATTATTGAGAGTAAGGCTGGTCGTGAGGCTATCCTTGCAAAGACCGTTATCGACTGCTCAGGCGACGGCGATGTTGCTTTCCGTGCGGGTGTTGAGTGCACAAAGGGTGACGAGAAGGGCCGTATGCAGCCACCAACCCTTATGTTCTCTATGCGCGGCGTAGATATTGCGAAGGTGCGCGACAATGTTGTCAACCACTCTGACAAGTATGGTATGGACATTATGCCACCAGAGCAGTTCCGCGAGGGTAACTTTACTATGGTCGGCTACCGCAACCAGCTTAGCGACGCAATTTCAAAGGGCTTTAACATTACTGTTGCCCGCACAATCTTTATGACAGGTATTAAGGACGACGAGCTGTGGGTAAATATGACCCGCGTATCGGGTGGTGATGCTACTGATCCGGCAAGCTACACTGCTGTAGAGCGTGAGTGCCGTCGTCAGATGTACGATGTTGCTCGCTATCTTATTGAGTACATCCCTGGCTTTGAGAACGCTTGGATTGAGACAGTACCTCCATTTACTGGTATCCGTGAGACACGAGTTATCGTTGGTAAGTATGTTATGACTACTGAGGATCTGCTTGAGGCACGCCAGTTTGAGGATGCTATTGCTGTTGCCAGCTACCCTATCGACCTTCACCACGAGGAGGGCGGCGACTGTACGCTAATCTATGGCAAGGGCTCATACGATATTCCATACAGCACCCTTGTTCCTAAGAGTATTGAGGGTCTGCTTGTTGCTGGTCGTTGCTCATCTATGGACCACGGCGCTATGGCTGCTACCCGCGTAATGTCAACAGTTATGGCTATGGGTGAGGCAGCTGGTACTGCGGCTCGCGTTGCCCTTGAGTGTGGAGTTATGCCTTCACAGGTTGATGTTAAGTTGGTTCAGCAGGCTCTTATTGAGAATGGTGGATACTTGCGTTAGTGTATGAAGAGATTTCTGATACTTATTCTTACACTCGTTACTTTCGGTGCTACGGAGGCAAAAAATCCTCCGGTGCACCGAGTGATGAGTGCCAATATCCGCATTACAGGCTTGGATGCGGACAAAAACACCATTCACGAGTGGGATAACCGCAAGGAGTTTATGATAGATGTCATCCGCAGCCATAAGCCCGATGTGATTATGATGCAGGAGGTTATCTACGACTCTTATGACTACTGCCGCAAGTGCCTGAAAGAGTACTTTGCCTTTGGTTTTGAGGGGCCAGAGATGGATCCATATACAGAAGGCTACCACCTGATTGGTAAGAATGTTATATTCTTCCGCAAGTCACGCTACGAGCTTGTTAGCGCAGGCTGCTACTGGCTCTCTGATGACCCAACTATCGCTGGAAGCATCTGCTGGGAGACCAACCGCGCCCGCCACGCAAATTGGGTGAGGGTAAAGGATAAAAAGACGGGCAAAGAGATGCGTCTAATAGATATCCACCTCGACCATAAGTCACAACTCGCTAAGCTCAATCAGGCAAAGATGATAGTGCGCGAGGCGGCTCAGTACCAAGAGTCATTCCCGCAGATTATCTGTGCCGACTTTAACTCTCGCAAGTACGAGGAGCAGGTAAAGCACTTTACAGAGAACGGCTGGACAGATTGCTACGATGCACTGCACAGTGGAGTTGAGTTTGGACATACTGCCCACAGTTTTGAGGGTCTCAAGCGACCACAGCGTCCAGGTAAGGGTCGTATAGACTATATCCTTACAAAGGGTGCTGCTAAGGCTACAAGCTGCGAGGTTATTACCGACCATAAGGGGGATTTGTACCCATCTGACCACTACTTTATGATTGCTCAGATTGTGGTTGAGTAGTCTTCTGAGCCCATTATTTCTCATAAAAATTTGTATTTTAACAAAACATTTCTTATCTTTGTTCTGAGCGCAGAGTGTTGCTTGACTGTTTTTACTGTGCAATAGCCTATGATAGACCGTTTTATTGAGCACATAAGTGCAGAGTTACGATACTCCGAACTGACGGTTAAAAACTATAGGCGCGACCTTGAGCATTTTGCCACCTGGTGGTGTTCAGAGCGGGGTTTTGAGGCTGGTAGTTTTGAGAATTTTGATGTTACGGCAGTCACTGCTCAGGATGTAAGCGACTGGGTGTTGTACCGTATAGAGGTTGGCAAGCTTGCTGCAGCGACAATGAACAGAGAGCTCTCGTCTATAAAGAGTTTCTTTAGGTTTCTTCGCAGCAAGGATATTGTAAAGAGCGACATTCTCAAGCGAATAGGTTCTTTGAAGGCGGCTAAGGTATTACCTGTATTTGTGCCACAGAGCCGAATGGAGGAGATGTTAGAGAGTGTTGAGGAGCTGAGTTATGAGCGAGACTTTCGTTCTCAGCGCGACTCAATAATTATCTCTCTTCTCTACGGTTGCGGCATACGACTTGCAGAGTTACTCGGCATAAAGGTTGGCCATATTAGCGGTGGCGCAGTAAAGATACTGGGCAAGGGTGGCAAGGAGCGCATAGTGCCCTTACTGCCAGAGCTTACAGCAAGAATTGCTCGTTACACTGCTGTATGTAGGCAGATGGGCATAGAGTTAGGCAGTGAGAGCAAGCTTATTGTCGGAAGCAAGGGCAAGCCCCTCTCGCGAAGCACCGTTCAGCGTGTTGTTGCAAATCAGATGCAGCTGTCGGGCATTCAGGGGCGCAAGAGTCCGCACGTGCTCAGACACACATTTGCCACAGACCTGCTTCGCAGTGGAGCCGATATGCGTGAGATACAGGAACTAATGGGGCATAGCTCTCTGCGTAGTACACAGCACTATACCCATACATCGATATCTCAACTGCAAGATGCGTACGACAAGGCGCATCCGCACAAATAGGTATACGGAGGGCAATATTTTGTCCGTAGAGTCGTTTAGTAAGTAGATAAGTCGGGGCAAATTCGTAATGAAGCGAACCCCCTTAACCATAAATATTACAGCTATGGATGTTAATATTCAATCGTTAAAATTCGATGCCAGCAAGCAGCTGATCGAGTTTATTGAGAAAAAGATGGCAAGACTCGACCGTTTTGCAGACCGTCCGACCGGTGTAGATGTCGTTCTCAAGTTAGAAAAAGATGACGAAAAGGGAAATAAGGTAGCACAAGTAACACTCCACATACCCGGAGGGGATATACTCACCGAGCAGCGCGCTCGCACCTTCGAGGAGGCTGTAGACGAGGCTTTAGATGCTATTAAGCGTCAGATTGAAAAGCGTAAGGACAAGTAACACCGCTTTAACTTTAGATTTAGGTGCTCCTTCACAGTAGGGGCACCTATTTTTTTGCTGATGTTGCGGTTGGAGAGTATGATTTTTACACTATTTTAACTATATTTGTAATAATTTTGGAACCTTGCCACTCTACTTATATAGTTAAAACCGTTTTACTATGACAAATATGCAGACGCTACCTTCACCAAATCAAATCTGGTACACATCTACCGATAGGGCTATTATCAACCCCTCTGCGCGATACTTTAGCGCAGTAATCGTCTCAAACTCATACGACGAGGGGTGGGGCATTATCACCTTTAACCGTCCGCTGACAGAGGTTGGCTGGAATGCCTTTCTTGAGTGCCAGACCCTTGAGGGTATAGTCTTTCCTGCGGGGGTGATAGAGATTGCCGAGGGAGCTTGCCAAAATTGTAAGGCCCTTACAAAGGTTGTTATCCCTGACAGCGTGACAAAGATTGGCGCTAAAGCCTTTGCTGGATGCGACTCTCTTATGAAGATCTCGCTTCCCGAGTCCTGTGTAAACATTAGTAAGGATGCCTTTGACAGCCATACCCAGATTACTCGCCACGCCAAGAGTATGCCCGCAGAGGACGAGATATGGTATACCGCTGTAGGTAATCAGGCTATTGAGTTTAGAGAGCGTCTGGCCGATGCCGCGATTGTTTCAAACAACTACCAGAATGGCGTCGGTATAGTAAAATTTGACAAGGCTATATCTGCTATCCAAAAGAGTGCCTTCTATGACTGCACAACCCTAACAAGCATAACGCTACCTAAGAGTGTTATAAGAGTTGCAGACTACGCCTTCTCTGGTTGTACTTCGCTGATAAATATCACACTGCCAGATAGCGTTGAGAGTATCGGTGTATGCTCTTTTGAGGGGTGTTCAACACTAAAAACATTACAGTTAGGGGACGGCATAAAGCAGATGGGCGAGTATGCCTTTGCCCGCTGCTCTGCACTGAAGAGTTTTACTGTGCCTCAGGCTGTTACGACTATAAGCGAGGGTCTACTCTCTGGTTGTAGTGGCGTTACAAAGCTCTATTTGGGTAGCAGCGTTGTAGATATTGAGCCGTATGCCTTTGAGCATTGCAATATTGTCGGGGTCTACCTTAACAGCACAACGCCTAAGTTCGGCGCTCAGACTCTGCGTATGAGTACCGGTATGAAGCTCTATGTTCCGCACTCTGCTGTTGAGACCTTCAAGCAGCACGAGGGGTGGCAACAATACGCTGAGCGTATCTGCGGCTACGAGGCTAATGAGTAGTATGAAGTCTCTACGATTACTTATCACAGTCCTGCTTATGCTCACCACACTGCACTCTACAGCACAAGAGAGGGTCAATAGAGAGTATGCAATAGACAACGACTTTCGATCTGCTTGTAGAGTCACAGCACCACTTGGTCGTGGAGCACTAAAGATTGGCAACTCCTTTTTGAAAACTATGTCGAGCAATATGCGTTCGGAGTCAGACCTTGCTATAGAGGAGCGAGAGATAACCTCCACATTTGACCTAACAAAGATACGGGTGTGGGTTATCACCCCCGCTACAGAGGACCACGACCCTCTGCCAGCGATACTCTTTATTCACGGCGGCGGCTTTGTCTACAAAGGGGCTCCATACCACTATAGACTTGCCAAGCAGTATGCACTGAAGACAAAGTCTGTTGTTGTCTATGTTGACTATCGCACAGCGCACGACAACCTCTATAGTGTGCCACTGCTTGACTGTCAAGATGCGTGGTCGTGGATGGTTAGAAACTGTGGCCAGATAGGCATAGATAGTTCAAGATGTGCTATTGTAGGCGACTCTGCTGGAGGTTTCTTGGCTATCAACACAGCTCTGTTTGCGGCTAAAGAGAGGCTTACAACACCCGCCAAGATGATGCTAATCTATCCTGTCATTGACTGCTCTATGCGTACAGAGAGTATGGCACAGTTTGTAGATACACCTGTGTGGAATAGCCTTCTGAACCGCAAAATGTGGGAGTACTACCTCCAGGGGAATAACCAACAGTCGCTGCTTGACCTCAACTGCGAGCAGCTACAAACTCTACCCCAAACATATATCGAGAGTGCAGAGTACGATTGCCTACGCGACGAGGCCGAGATCTTTGCCACAATGCTTAGCAACGCTGGCGTAGCAACACTCTACACCCCAACAAAAGGCACTATGCACGGCTTTGACATCGCCCAGAGAAGCCCCATCACCCAAGCCCAAATTGCCGCCCGCTGCAAATGGCTCAGCTGGGAGTAATATCAACAAAAAGTATGGCTAAGAGAAAGGTTGATAAGAAGACGGTAGATCCTCTTCGCTGTTTTGAGTGCGGAGAGGCGGCATACTTAGACCACTATGTCGTACCAAAGGCGCTCGGTGGAAAGAGAACGGTACCTCTGTGTTACAACTGCTACCTCAAGGCGCACTGCGTTGGTGGAAACCGTGTGGAATATATAGACAATCAGGCTATAGATAGCTTTACTGCTTCGCTCAGTGGGCGTAAAGTTCAAACAACTTCTATTGGACATCCGTTGTTACTGCTCTTCTATCTCTACACCCTACAGTTTGAGGCGCGCGAGGGCAGTCTAAAGCGTTGTCAGGCTGAGAAGTTTCAAAAGCTTGCTGACGAGCTCAACGCCCTGGGGTTACCGACACTCTCGGGCACACCATATACGGCCAACATCTGCCGCGACCTCTATGCACAGATTATGGCAAAAAGTTTTAGAGACTAACTAATAAAAACAGGTAATATGAACAGTAAGATAACCACCATTTTGATTTCTGCACTTCTTCTGAGCAGCTGCTGGGGCAGAGCCGCTGTCAGCAAAGAGGTAAAAGGCGACTGCAATCAGAGCGCAGAGAGCGCTGTAACTACTAATACTATCGACTCAACGCTAATCTCTAAAGTTGATATATCGCAGTTTGGCAAGTGCGGACTCACTGAATTAGCTGGTTTAGAGCCTTTTGCAGTTATGGCTGACGATGAGCCACCGTACAAACCACAAGGCGAGAATGTTGAGGATATAGGTCTTAACACCATACGATTTGAGAATTGGACAGATGCACAGTGGATGGACAACAACTACATCCGCACGGTGCGTCTATATATTGATGCCTACAATCTTGGACTTGTAAGCAATCCTGATTTTGACCAATTCAAGTATAGTATGCGAGGCAAGTTCGCCATACTCAACATAGAGCCTTTTCTGGCAGGTGGTGCCTACATAACGATATTTTTTGTTGATGACTCATCGTTCTTACTCTCGTTTTGGGTGTATAGCTTCGTAGAGGTTGATATTTACAAGATTACAGGTTACGAGGTGCGCTATACGGCCGCGGCAGCAGAGGGTCTAAATCTGACAAGGGAGGAGATACTACAAAAGGCAAAATTAGACCCAACACAAAAATTTTGGTAGGGAGCAGTGTGTACAAATTTGATTCTTTGTGGGAAATTGTATAAATTTGCGGGAAATAATAACTACAATTCAAACACAAGATGAACATCAACACATTTAAGTGCGAGTTGTCGCGCGTATTTGACGACGACCTTCACACAAAACAGTGGCATAACTATGTTGACTATGCCATAATTGGACTAATTATCATATCCACACTTGAGGTCTTTGCATCGACCTATGACTATGTCGTTGAGCAGTATGGCTCTATACTGCATATTATCGACTACGCCACAACATTTATCTTTACCATAGAGGTTGTTCTCAGAATATGGTGTGCAGATATGTTGTCAGACAGGTACAAGGGCTTCTGGGGCCGAGTGCGCTACTGCTTCTCGTTCTATGGTTTGATTGATATTGTCTCTACATTCCCATTCTACCTGAACTTCTTTATCAGCTTCCCTTATGTCGCCCTCAAGGCGTTACGAATAGCTCGTCTGTTGCGTATATTTAGATACATCAAGGCCTTCAACATCCTATCTCGCGCAATGAGCTCAAAGAAGGAGGAGATGGTCGTATCTGTTCAGTTCCTTACTATTGTGACACTTATCCTCTCGTTTGTTCTCTTCTTTGTAGAGCACGAGGCTCAGCCAGATGTCTACGACAACGGCTGGAAGAGTGTTCTCTGGGCCTTTGCACAGTATATCGGCGACCCAGGAAACTTTGCCGACACTCCACCAATCACATTTATCGGTCGTATTATTGCCTGCATAATTGGTGTACTCGGTATTGCTATCTTTGCCGTGCCTGCGGGTCTTATTGGCTCTGGTTTCTCAGAGGTTATGGAGGAGGACAACCTAAAGGAGAAGCGTGAGAATGATATTCAGCGTATTATTCACTCATTTAAGTTTGAGAAAGATCAGCACTTCACCTCCCTATTCCTTGTGCCTCGCTATAAGGATATGAATACGGTTATCACTCGCAAGTTCCTTACTCAGGACGATATTATTAAGGCTGTTGAGGCATCTGACTGTCTACAGCTTTACAATATTGCAAACGCAATGAATGCGGAGGATCAGCCAGAGGATAAGATAGTGATTATCAACTACTACCGTAATACTCCGTATGGTTGTTGCATAGACCGTGGCTCGAAGGTTACTATTGTCGCCACAAGTAACCACACAGAGTGTATAGGTTGGTTTGCATACCATATTGCCAAGATTGGAGGCTTTAACTATGTGGCTCGCGAGTGTGAGACAGACACAGACAACCCAACAACATTCTACAATGTTCCTAATGATTGTAACCACCCACACTGGGCTATGTTCCGCGACGATATAAACCGTCTGGCCTCAAGAGAGGGCAGCTGGGTTATAGCATTGCTGGGTGCTAGTGGTCCTCTCTCTCGCCCGTCACAGTTCCACTTCTGCTATAACAGCAAGAAGCACGACTCATCTTACGACGACCCACAGAGCCGCGTTACAGATTTTGCAACCTTTGATAAGCTCTATAACCACCTCTCTACAGAGTTAGAGAATCGATATAACTACAAGTGTGACAAGAACGAGTGGTATGCTATTGGCAAGCAGAATATAGCACACCATATTGAGTCCAAGAACATCTTTACTCTGCGCGTAGAGTGCTTTGTATGGATGTTTGAGGCCAATCGCGTGGCTGTAATTAAGACCATAGCCGACTCTATTAATGCAGTACTTGAGAGCGATGTTCAGAAGACACTGCCACCAGAGATTGTAACTCGCAGAGCAGGCAAGGACTTTGGTATGCAGGACTATGTAGACTAACCTCTACTCTGACAGTACAAAGAGTGTGTTCGCTACTTCTGAACACACTCTTTTTCTATATATGTAGTTACCAGAACTTAGACAAGCTGAATAAAATACTCTACAAAGTCTCTTATGTTAATAAAATAGACAGATATTTGCAAATAGGGCAATATTAGTCTAAATTTGTGAAAATATTTCAAACAAAAAGATTAAATATTGTTATGCAGCAGAGTCAAGGTATAGCCACAGTAGAGTTATGGCAGGGGTCAACGCCAGGGGTGCAGGTGGTATCTCTACAGCAGATTGTTGTGGGGTTTGTAGTCGCTGGGTCTAAGCGAATATACCACAACGATACTATCTACACCGCTCAGCAAGGTGATGTTTTTGTGCTCTGTCAGGGTGTGCATCATATTGAGGATTGTCCACCAAAGAGCGTTCAGAAGTTTGAGCAGGTGGTATTTAACCTTACAGCCGAGCAACTGCAGCGCTCTATAGTTATGTTGGTAAACAACTACAATTTAGAGTGTTTAGATACGCACAAGTGTCCAAACTGCCGCTCTCGCAACTTTGTGATTGTAAAGCCAAGCGCGCTGCTGCAGGAGTTCTTTCTGTCTATATACAGCTCCTTTAGCTCTACAGAACTTCACAGTGGTCAGAATCTCCGCCATCTACGCACGCCAGAGCTTATCTACCACATACTTACCGACAGTAACAACTGCCTACGAAGCAAACTACTTTCTGGGGCAGATGTAGAGAAGGTAAAGTTTAGGTGTTGCATATACGACAACATCCTGAAGGATAATACCATAGAGTCACTTGCCCAACAGACGCACCGCTCGCTGACATCGTTCAAAAAGGAGTTTACAAAGGCCTTTGCCACCTCGCCGCACAAGTGGTTTATAGAGCAACGACTGCAACTTGCCAAGACGCTACTCTATACAAGCGACAAGACCGTCTCGGAGATTGGCAACCACTGCACATTTACAAATACATCTCACTTTATC
>JAFOYS010000133.1 GCA_017391435.1 Alistipes sp.
CACTGTTGACACTCTTCGTGAGGCAGGATTCATCAATAAGAACCAGCTTGTAAAGATTCTCGGAAACGGTGAACTTACAGCTAAGTTGGAAGTATCTGCAAACGCTTTCTCAAAAACAGTGCTATCCTAATTTTTTATACTCCAAACTCTGCATCTGCGCCCAACCACTGCTCTATACGCAACAGTCTGTTGTACTTTGCCGTACGCTCAGAGCGCGAGAGCGAACCACTCTTTATCTGCCCAGAGCCCAAGGCTACTGCCAAGTCAGCAATAGTAGTATCCTCAGTCTCTCCCGAACGGTGTGAGATAATTGTCTTCAGACCAGCACTTTGAGCAACTCTTACCGCCTCAATAGTCTCTGTCAGTGTGACTATCTGATTCGGTTTTATCAGTACTGCATTGGCCGCTCGCTTGGCAATTGTGCGACGGATGCGTTTTGGATTTGTTACGCAGAGGTCATCTCCCACAATCTGGCATCGGTTACCAATCCTCTCCATTAACAACTGCCACCCCTGCCAATCGTTCTGGTCTAACGGATCCTCAACAGAGTCAATTGGGTATTTATCAACAAGATAGGCGATATAATCTACCTGCTCTGCTGTAGATAGTTTTACCCCCGACTGACCCTCAAAGAGTCGGTAGTCATATTCCCCATCATAGAACTCCGAGGCGGCACAATCAAGGGCAAAAGTTATCTCACTACCAGGGTTATATCCCGCATTTTTTGTCGCGACAATCATTGTCTGCAGTATATCCTCTGTAGAGTCAAACGCTGGAGCAAAACCACCTTCATCACCTACGGATATAGTTAGCCCACGACGGCGCAATTCCGCCTTAAGCGATTGGAACACAGAGGCTCCCATCCTTACCGCCTCACTAAAAGAGAGGGCCGCTACTGGGCGAATCATAAACTCCTGAAAGGCTACTGGCGAGTCCGAGTGTCGGCCACCATTAATGATATTGAACATAGGCACAGGCAGTATATGAGCATTCACGCCACCAATATATCTATAGAGCGGCATTTGAAGAATCTTTGCTGCCAACTTAGCCACAGCAAGCGATGTTGCAAGCATTACATTAGCGCCCAAATTGGATTTATTCTCTGTCCCATCCTCCTCAATCATCAGTCGGTCTATTGTTCGCTGATCAAAGACGCTCATACCCATAATCAGAGGAGCGACCTTACTCTCTACGCTCTCAATAGCACAGAGAACACCCTTTCCTCCATAGCGCATTCTGTCGTTATCACGCAGCTCTACTGCCTCATACTCTCCTGTAGATGCGCCACTTGGCACAGCGGCACGAGCCGAGACTCCAGAGAGCGTTGTAAGTTCAACCTCAAGGGTTGGATTAGCGCGAGAATCGAGTATCTCGCGAGCATAAATTTTAGAAATTCTCATAGTTGTAAAAATTGTGTAAGCTAAAAATTGCAATTCTTACACCAAAAAGTTATCTTTGTAAAAAAATGAGAAGTTATGGCTGTTTTTAAAGTTGAGGGAGGTCGTCGCCTCTCTGGTGAGATCACTCCACAAGGAGCAAAAAATGAGGCACTACAGATTATCTGTGCTACACTACTTACAAGCGAGGAGGTTGTTGTAGATAACATTCCGCAGATACTTGATATTGTACAACTTATTGACCTACTTGCCGCTATGGGAGTAGAGGTTAAGCGACTGAGCGAGGAGTGTTACTCCTTCAAAGCCAGCAACATAAACCTTGACTATATCCGCAGTGAGGACTATCTGCGTCGTTGCGCTCGCCTGCGTGGCTCGGTAATGATTATGGGTCCTATGCTCGGCCGCTTTGGTGTAGGATATATGCCAAAGCCAGGTGGAGATAAGATTGGCCGTCGCCGACTTGACACTCACTTCCTCGGTTTCCAAAAGCTCGGCGCAGAGTTTGACTACGACAGCGCAGAGAGCCTTTTTGCCGTTCGCGCAAAGGAGCTAAAGGGTTGCTATATGCTGCTTGATGAGGCCTCTGTAACAGGAACTGCAAATATCATTATGGCAGCCGTACTTGCAAAGGGCAAGACTACAATCTACAACGCAGCCTGCGAGCCGTACATCCAACAGCTGTGCAAAATGCTCTGCCGTATGGGTGCAAAGATTACGGGCATAGGTTCAAATCTGCTTGAGATTGAGGGTGTTGACTCTTTAGGCGGCACAACACACCGTATGTTGCCAGATATGATTGAGATTGGTTCATTTATAGGTATGGCAGCGATGAATCGCTCTGAGATAACAATCAAGAATGTCTCTTATGACGATTTAGGAATCATCCCGCAGCAGTTCTCTCGCCTCGGCATTGCCCTTGAGCGCCGTGGTGACGACATCTACATCCCACAGCAGGACCACTACTGTGTAGACAGCTTTATTGATGGCTCTATAATGTCGTTTGCCGATGCTCCGTGGCCAGGCCTTACACCAGATTTGCTCTCAATATTTCTTGTTGTAGCAACACAGGCAAAAGGTACTACGCTGATTCACCAGAAGATGTTTGAGTCACGACTCTTCTTTGTTGACAAACTGATAGATATGGGTGCTCAGATAGTTCTGTGTGACCCACACCGAGCTGTAGTCATTGGCCACGACCACAATGTACAGTTGCGCGCCGCACGAATGTCCTCTCCAGATATCCGCGCCGGAGTATCTCTGCTTATTGCCGCTATGAGCGCTGACGGAGTTAGCACAATACAGAACATTGAGCAGATAGACCGTGGTTATCGCAATATTGAGGGTCGACTCAACGCCATTGGCGCAAATATTATTCGTGTAGAGGAGTAGTGCGATGAGCAAGGCGGTAATTATTGCAACAATTCTTTGTTACATTGGCATACTCTTTACTGTAGCCCACATCTCAGGTCGTAAGGCTAACAACGAGGGATTTTTTGTCGGCAACCGTTCATCAAGCTGGTGGATGGTTATGCTGGCTATGGTTGGTGCTGCAATGTCAGGTGTAACATTTGTCTCTGTGCCAGGAATGGTGGCGACAAGTGGATTCTCGTACTTCCAGATGGTGCTCGGTTTTATGACAGGCTACTTTGTCATTGCCTTTGTGCTTATCCCACTATTCTACAAGCGAAACTTAGTATCTATATACGGCTATCTTGAGGAGCGTTTTGGTACTGGAGCCTACAAGACCGGTGCTTGGTTCTTCTTCATCTCCAAGCTGTTAGGAGCCTCAGTAAGGCTATTCCTTATCTGCGTAGTACTGCAGTTGCTGCTCTTTGAGCCATTTGGGCTTCCGTTCTGGATTAATGGTGCCATAACGGTGCTGCTTGTGCTGCTATACACCTTCCAAGGTGGTGTAAAGTCGCTAATATGGACAGATACGCTAAAGACCGTATGCCTTGTACTGAGCATTGTACTCTCTATTTGGTTTGTCCTTGAGCGCCTCGACATCTCTCTTGCCGAGATGATTACAACAGTCAAGAGCAGTGACAGTAGCCGAATTTTCTATTTTGACGATGTAAACGACAAGCGATACTTCTTTAAGCAGTTCCTTGCAGGAGTCTTCTCTGTTATCGCTATGACAGGCCTTGATCAGGATATGATGCAGCGCAGCTTGGCCTGCAGAAACTATCGCGACTCGCAGAAGAACCTTGTCGTATCAACTATACTCCAGACAGTGATAATCTTTGTGCTGCTTGTGCTGGGTGTGATACTCTACACCTTTGCCTCGCGTATGAACATTACACTACCTGCAGGCTCGGATAATATGTTCCCTACCGTAGCAACATCACCTGCAATGCCACTTATCGTGGGTGTGTTGTTTATCTTGGGACTTGTATCATCCACCTACTCTGCCGCAGGCTCAGCGCTTACTGCCCTTACAACATCTTTTACCATCGACATTCTGGGCGGGGCAAAGCGCTATGACGAGAGCCGACTTACTGTTGTGCGTAAAAGGGTACACATCTGTATGGCGGTGGCAATGTTTGCCGTCATCTGCGCGCTATTTATTATCGGCAGTTCAAATGTTATTGACGCTGTATATACCCTTGCAAGCTACACCTACGGCCCTATCTTAGGTCTATTTGCCTTCGGAATCCTCACAAAATGGAGGGTTAAGGGCAAGTATGTCGGCATTGTGGCTGTCATAGCACCTATTCTCTGCTTTATCCTACAGCAGAACTCCGAGGCGTGGTTTGGCGGATATAAGTTTAGCTACGAGCTGCTTATTGTAAACGCCCTTATAACCTTTGTAGGGTTAATGTTACTTATCAAACGCAACAAAGAATGATACTTATAGCTGATGGTGGCTCAACAAGTTGTGATTGGGCCGTTGTTGACCGCTCTAACAGAGAGATTGTCTGTCGTTTTCAGAGTCAGGGTCTAAATCCATATGCAACTACAGAGCAGACTATTCTCTCTGTTCTTACGGATGTAGTAGCAAAAGAGGTTGCACCATACACCATCTCCGAAATCCACTTCTACGGCGCAGGCGTTACAGAGGCAAAGAGTCCTCTGCTCTGCTCGCTTATTGAAAGAGCCATCCCCGCAGAGATTATCACCGCACAGAGTGATATGGAGTGCGCCGCAAAGGCTCTTGTGGGCAACGGCGAGGGTATTGTCGCCATACTTGGCACCGGTTCAAACTCTGCATACTACAAGGATGGGCAGAAGGCACTCTCAGTTCCAGCCTTGGGTTATATCCTTGGTGATGAGGGCGGTGGAGCAGTTATGGGCAGAATGCTACTGAGCGACATATTCAAGGGTGTAGCTCCACAGCATATCATAGAGCAGTTTTATGCTCAATATAACATCGACCAGGCAGAGTTGCTACAGAGAGTCTACCGCACCGAGGGTGCAAATCGTTACTTGGCATCCTTTACCAAATTTCTCTCTGCGCGATTAGATGACAACTATATTTACGCACTTGTAGAGCGATGCTTCGAGAGTTTTGTCCGCAGAAATCTCGCCCAATATCCAATCAAAGATCTCTATGCCGTAGGCTCTATTGCCTACCACTTTAAGGGCGTTCTACAGAGAGTGGCAGAGCGTGAGGGATATAACCTTATAAAGGTTGTTCAGAGTCCTATAGACTCATTAGCAGAGTACTATACTGGCACAGAGAAGCACGCCGAGAATAGTGAGCCGTCAGCCTTTAGAAAGATAACCGAAGAGAGCTCTTACTACACTGACCTCGAATCTATGAGCGTTGGCGAGGCTCTGCGTGCCATAAATCGTGAGGATAGCCGTGTAGCTGATGCTGTAAGCAGATGCCTGCCACAGATTGAAGAGCTTGTCAGTCAGCTTATTCCGCGCCTTAAGCAGGGCGGACGCCTCTTCTATATGGGCGCAGGAACAAGTGGTCGTCTCGGTGTGCTTGACGCCTCAGAGGTGCCTCCAACATTCGGTATGCCGCCGACAGTAATTATCGGTATTATTGCTGGTGGAGATAAGGCCCTAAGAACACCTGTTGAGGGTGCAGAGGATGACACAGAGCAGGGATGGCGAGACCTTGAGCCATACAACCCTACACCACTTGACACTGTGGTGGGCATTGCCGCCTCTGGCACTACGCCATATGTTGTAGGTGTACTTAGCAAGGCTCGCGAGAATGGACTGCTCACTGCATCAATAGCCTCAAATCGCAACTCACCTGCCGCAGCCTCGGCAGATATTGCTATTGAGACTGTCGTTGGCCCTGAGTTTGTCACAGGCAGCTCTCGTATGAAGTCAGGCACTGCTCAAAAGCTCGTCTGCAATATGATTACCACAACGGCAATGATTGGCATAGGTCGCGTAAGGGGTAACCGAATGGTCAATATGCAGCTGACAAACAAGAAACTCCTCGATCGTGGCACCAAAATGCTTGTTGACTACTTTGGCATAGAGTACGAAAAGGCCCGCAACCTACTGCTTCTTCACGGCTCTGTAGAGCGTGCCAGAGTATGGATGACAGAGAATCAAGAAAAATAAAATAGGTAACTATTACGGTTTGTGCCGTAATAGTTACCCAATAGATAGTATCTCCCTACTAAAGAGACTTTAACACTGGAAATGCAGAGTGCAGAGCCTCAAGAACGCTACTTCTCTCAGCGCCCTCTCTCAAGACCATAATGATAGTGTTATCGCCAGCAACAGTGCCGATAATATCCTGAGACTTGCGACTATCAACTACAACACCTACAGCATTGGCATAGCCAGACTTGGTTATAATCACTCCAATGTTACCTGAGAACTTAACCCCTAAAATTGCATCACCGAGATTTGAAGTTCCAAAATCGGCACGCTGAGCAATATGCTCTGCCGAAACATATATGTAACCCTTCTCTGGGTGTGGCATTTTTGAGATGTTAATCTCCTTAAAATCACGCGACAGAGTACTCTGTGTTGCGTGCACGCCGTAGCGCTCTAAGTGCTGAATCAGCTCCTCCTGAGAGCCAATCAACTCTTCTGCGATAATTCGCTTAATAATACTTAAGCGTTCACTTTTCTTTCCCATAATTTCCAAAAAAACAACCTGTTGTTGCAAATTTAACGATTTTTTTTGCATCTACAACATAAATTGAGAAAAAAACATTAATAATTGGTATTTTTTAGACAAATGTTTGCAAATTCAAAAAATATTCATACCTTTGCATCCGCAATTCGGGAGTTTAGCTCAGCTGGTTCAGAGCATCTGCCTTACAAGCAGAGGGTCGGCGGTTCGAATCCGTCAACTCCCACTTAACAGAAGACACATCACCTAAGTGATGTGTTTTTTTGTTTATATGAGTTCTTTGTGAGCGAGCTCCCAGAACTCATACAAACAAAAAAAGCAAACTTTCGTTTGCCTTCTGTTAGGAGTTGACGGATTCAAATTAAGTGGGCGGTTACCTCGGTCGTGTACTCCCGCACCGCGCATCGCGACTGCGGCACTCCCTCGGTGATGACGCGCTGTAGTTATTTTTTGCGACATTACCTCCTCGGTTTTTCGTGCGATAAC
>JAFOYS010000134.1 GCA_017391435.1 Alistipes sp.
ATAGATATTGAGGAGATTGTGGTTATGGGTCGCAGAACACACTCATTCTTTGCTACAGCCACTGCCGGCAGTATGCTCCACGGAGATCTCTCTCGCTTTGCTACTGTATACGACGCCCTTGCAACATTCAAGGAGCTTGATGTTGTGGGTATGACCGTAACGACAAAGAACCACTACGCTGCGCGCGATTTGCGACTCTCATTCTATGAGGATGCTATGAACCAAGACGAGACCGAGACTGATGCACAGTTTATACAGTCAGTACCATCTGTAGAGCAGGATGTAAATGTACCAGATGTATATATCAACGGTAAACTTGCAGACATTGAGGATCTTGGAAACTACGACACCAAGTATGTTGAGCGACTCTCGTTTGCAGATGGTAAGGCTGCCACTATGCTCGGTCTTGCAGCACAGCAGGGTGCAATTCTTATGGAGGTGAGCCGCGAGGGTATGGTAAATATGGTTGATACAGATGCTATGGCTCGCGTACTTATCCGCGGAAGCCACAAGCCTGTTGAGTTCTACAAGCCTAAGTACCCTACGCCAGACTCACGACTCACATCTGTTCAGGATCTGCGCTCTACAATTGCTTGGGAGCCACTTATCCGCCCTACAGAGACCGGTACTGCCGTTATTAACTTCTATACGGCTGACCGCTCGTCAGAGTACAATGTTATCCTTGAGGGTATTACTGATAGTGGCGAGTTGGTCTACACGCAGATGAGTTTCTAACAGAGTATTTCATAACAAAAGATGCAAAAAGATTCTCCTTTTTGCATCTTTTATTTACATCTTACCTCTTAGTCTCTTTAGCTCTCGGTAGAGGAGTATCGTTGCTAAGGTGATAGATGCACAGTCGGCAATAGGCATTGATATCCAAACGCCCATAGCACCCAGATGGCGAGGGATAATCCAGAGCAGCGGCAGAAGGAATAACATCTGGCGAGTCATAGAGACAAATATCGCAAGCTTTGCGTGGCCGATATACTGGAAGAATGCCGCAGCGACAATCTGGAAGCCCACGAGTGGGAACATAATAACTATATTTCTCATAGCCTGCGATGCCGCTGCAATCATCAGCGCCTCATCGCCACCACGAGCCGAGTCTACAAACATACGAGCAATACCCTCTGGGAAGATTTGGCAGGCAAGAAAACCGAGCGTTGAGATAGTCATACCGCAGCCGATAGTCATAAACAGAGCCTTACGCACACGGTCAAACTGCTTTGCGCCGTAGTTGAATCCCACAATAGGCTGCATACCCTGATTTAGTCCCTGAATGACCATAATAAGCAGCATCACAACTCTATTTGCGATTCCATATGCGCCCACATAGATATCTGCCGAGGCGTGGGTAGTCTGAACAACATCGTGTACACCCGTTCCGCCATACTTCAGCAGCGCCGTATTTACAAAGGCCGCCACCATAGAGGCGCAAATATTTACCATAAACGGTGCAAGGCCGATAGATAGGATAGCCTTGATAATCTTCCAATCGAGCACAAAGGCCTCACGACGGAAGCGCACAAAAGAGCTCTTTTTGCAAAAGTGAGAGCTAGCAATAAGAAACGAAACGGCCTGAGAGATTACCGTAGCAAGTGCCGAGCCCTTAATACCCCAGCCAAACTTAAAGATAAAGAGCGGATTGAGGCATAGGTTTATCGCTACTGCTGTAAGGATTATTCGCATAGACTTCTGCGGATAGCCCGATGCGCGAATCTGCTCATTTAGTCCCAAGTACATATGCTGGGTCATATTTCCCAACAGAATTATACGCATAAAGTCGCGAGCATAGCCTATAGTCTCCTCCGAAGCATTACCACCACTAAAGAGTTGCAAAATAGGGTCTAAGAATGTGAGCATAGATGCCATAAGCGCCAAACCGAGAATCAGGTTGAGCATAACGGCATTTGCCAGCGTCTTCTCTGCAGCCTGCATATTTCCCTCACCCAGACGAATTGACATTCGTGCTGCCGCTCCTACGCCAACCATTGCACCAAAGGCGGCTGCTATATTCATTATCGGCATAGTTATTGCCATACCTGCTATAGCCGCTCCTCCTACACCGTGACCAACAAAAATTGAGTCTATAATGTGGTATATTGAGTTAGAAGCCATAGCAATAATTGCCGGCGCAGCGTAACGCCAGAGCAACGAGCCTATGCTATCGGTTCCAAGTGAAAGTGTATTTGCCTGTTTTGCCATATTTGTGACAAAGGTATTTCTAAATTATATAAACAACAAAGTGCTCTGCTGCTTGTTCTACTCTAAAGGTGGCACTCTGCGCTCTGCTATCTACAACAGTGACCACACCAGCCTCCAAATCAAGGCTCGCAACTCGAATATCTGTAAGAAGGCTCAAGGTGCTATCTTGCCTGAGTTTATAGTAGCACTCGCGAGCGCACCATAGTACAACCTGCTCCTCTTTGGTGCTACAGAGCGCCATCTCTTGCTCTGTCAGAAAGCGGCTACTTACGCGGCTTACATCCCGATCCTTGCGCTCAACATCTACAGCGCAACAGCTCTCAGAGACCACAACTGCAACAAGGTCTACCGTATGCGAGACACCTATATATATACTCTGCCCCTCTACCTGAGGCGCACCCTGATGAGTATAACTTATCGTAGGGATATATCCCAAATAGTCCGCTAAGAGGGCTCGCCAAGTAAGGTACTCGGCTGCGCGAGTTAAACAAAAACTCTGAGCAGCAACCATATCGGCCTCACTGACCCGACCCCTACACTGCTCTGGGGTCAAGAGTGGCGAGAGCAGTAGCTTGCTAATCATAATTTGGGACTATTACCTTAATCTTCTCTATGCGGTGCCCCTCAAGAGCAGTAACTATAAAGCGTATTGAGTGCGATGTAATCTGCTCACCCTTCTTAAGGAAGTTGCGCTTCAGCTCAAGAAGCAATCCTGCCACAGTCTCTGCCCTACCCTGCACATCCTCAAAGAGTGACGGGTCGAGCTGCAGCACGCGGAGCATATCTACAATATGGGTCTTGCCATCAAAGATATAGGTATTCTGGTCTATACGCTCGTAGAAGCTCTCGTCAACATCGCTCTCGTCAGAGATCTCTCCTACAACCTCCTCAAGAATATCCTCAAGAGTCACAAGACCCTGCGTTGCGCCATACTCATCTACAACAATCGCCATATGCACCTTATCGTGGCGAAAATCCTCCAAAAGGTCAGAAATCTGCTTGTGCATAGGCACAATATATGGCTCACGAATAAGACTCTGCCAACCGAAGTCATCACCACGATTAGCATAGGCAATAAGATCCTTGACAAATAGGGTTCCGCGGATGTTATCTATACTCTCAGAGTAGACCGGTAGGCGTGAGTAGCCCGCCGAGGTGATTATCTGCTTAACCTCGCTAAATGTCATTGTATGCTCAACGGCGACAATATCCATTCTTGGACGCATAATCTGCTCTACCTCTCGTGAGGCAAAGTTGACAATACCCGAGAGTATCTTCTGCTCCTCGGTAGATGTTGTGCGGGTCATATCTACAGCATCTGCAAGATCCTCAATAGATATATCCCCACTCTTCTGCGCCAAGCGGTCGCTAACCACATTTGATGTCTTTACAAGTGCAATGCTCAGTGGATAGACTATCCATCGCAAGAGTAGAAGCGGCTGGGCAAACCACAGCGCAACACGCACCGTAGAGCCCTGAGCAAAGACCTTTGGCAGCACCTCGCCAAAGAGCAGTAGCAGAAATGTCACAATAACAGTGTGGACAAGAAAACTCAACGAACCAAAATTGAACATTGAGTTGAGTATCTGCGTTGTCAGCACTACCGTTCCGATATTAACCAAATTGTTAACCACAAGGATTGTTGCCAACAACATATCAGGAGTGGCCAACAACTTTGCTGCCGAGTCTAAAAATAGTGTTCCACCTCGCTTAATATGGCGCAACTCTGAGGGGGTGAGCGAGAAATATGCCACCTCCGACGAGGACATCATACCAGAGAGGAGCAGAAGAAGAATATCTCCCGCTATTAAAAACAACACCTGTGGTTCAAACCCTAAATACTCTACCATTATTAAAAATCAAGTGCTTGTTGCTGTGTTGTATCTACTGTTGCTGGCTCGACATTGGTCTCTACAGAGCCATCTACCTTTATAACCACCTTCTTGCCCCTAATCTCATTCATAAGCAACAGACCTCTGTGTGACTTGTATGCAGGGGTGTTACCATCTAACTGATAGCTGCTAATATGAGGCTGTGGAGGTATTGGTCGTGGTACAATACGCTCTGGCACAGCAACCCTCCAAGGCTCATCCTGCTCTACGGTCTGCGGTGCAGGGCTCGGCGCTGGTGCTGGAGTCGGAGCTGGAGCTGGAGCTGGCGCAGGAGTCGGAGTTGGCACTGGTGCTGGAGTAGGTGTAGGCGCTGGAGTAGGTGTAGGCGCTGGAGTAGGTGTAGGCGCTGGCGCAACAACCTTCGGTTCTGGGGCTACAGTTGTCACTCTCTCAACCTGCGGCGCGGGTGTTGGCTGCGGAGCAGGAGTTGGCTTTGGTGCCGGAGCGGGCGCTGGCTTTGGCTGTGGCGCAGGTGCTGGCTGTGGCGCTGGTGTTGGCGCTGGTGTTGGCTGCGTACTCTGCACTGCGATTTGAGGCTGTGGCTGCGGGGTTGGCGTAACAGCGATTGTGATAGGCGGTGTAGGCTGCTCTATCTCAACTGCAATAGAGGTACGGCTCTCAAGAGTAAGGCCAAGTTTACCACCAAAGACCTCATTATAGTAGTTATCTGCGTGGAAGCCCGTAATGACGATTATAACCTCAATATTGTCCTCCAACTCAGGCTTAACACTTGTACCCCAGATAACATTTACAGCCTCTTGCTCGCCTTGGTTATCCTTTCCAGCAGCAATCTTCTGTATATGTGCTAAGGCGCTCTTAACCTCCTTCATCTTAAGGTCGCTGGACGATGCAGTGGCAAAGTTTACAAGCACCTCCTTTGCCCCTGCGATAGGTACCTGACCAAAGAGTGGCGAGAGCACGGCCTGGTCTATAGCCTTAATAACTCTATCTGCACCCTTCTGTGAGGCCATTCCCATAACGGCATAGCGGCTATCGCGGACAACCTTGATAACATCCGAAATATCGACGCTGACAAGGTCTGACTGTGTAAGGGCAATCTCTGCAATACCCTTTGCGGCATAGGCGACAATATCGTTTGCCATATTAAATGAGTCGGTCACCGACATATCCTCACACAGAGAGGCGATAGTCTCGTTGCGGATAATGATAAAGGTATCTACATAGTCTTGCATCAGCTTGATACCATTCAGAGCCTGATTCATACGGTGCTTACCCTCGTCAGAGTCTGGGGTAGTGAGAATAGCAATCTGTGGTATGCCAAGTGAGCTGATCATCTGTGCGATTATTGGAGTAGCACCCGTACCTGTACCACCACCCATACCGGCAGTAATGAAGACAAGGTCGGGATGGTGCGTCTTTACATACTCACGGATAGTAGGCAGCGCCTCCTTGGCCTTATCACGACCTACCGCGGCATCATTACCCGCACCCTTGCCGTCACCCATACAGATCTTCTGGGTGTCACCAAGCGGGCTCTTATCCAGAGCCTTGCTATCGGTGTTACAGATCATCAGATTGACACCCTTAATGCTCAGATTAAAGATATGATCGACAGTATTACCACCCGCACCACCGACGCCGATAACCATAATCTTTGCCGGAATGCCGTGGCTAGTAACCTTGTTCTTTTTAAATTCGTCGTATAGTCCCATAGGGAGATATTTTTCAAACGGTTTATATTCAACTATTTTTCCTTATCGTCACCACCAAGAAAGCGAGAGATTAATCCAGAGATGCGATCCTGAACGCTGCCTCTCTTGACCTTTTTATCCTTTGGCTTAGACTTTGACTGCTCACCATTAGAGTTACTACCAACAGTCGTATCAGTTGTATCTGCAGTACTACTGCCTGTAGTGGTTGTAGTAGGCTGTGTAGCTGTATCATCGGCCTCTGTATCAACATTAGGCTCTACAGGTGTAGTAGGCTCTGCTGCAGGCTTTGTCTGCTCAGCCTTTGCTGCAGGGTCGGTTACTTTTTGAGGCTCTGGCTGCACAAGATCAAGCTCTTTAACATAAGATGGAGAGAGCTCTGCTGCCTTAAGCATTATTGCAACAGCAGCGTGCTGACCTGGCGTAATCTCGCACTCCTCAGAGTTCTTGATACCATAGAGCGTCTCAGCCTTACGGCACGGGCGACTTAACTCTCGCTCAAAGAGCTGCTCGATCATTGCAAGAGAGGAGCAACCACCCGTAAGCACATAGCCGTGAGGGATAAACTCCCCAAAGCCCGACTCGGCAACAACCTTACCTACAACATCTGTA
>JAFOYS010000135.1 GCA_017391435.1 Alistipes sp.
CTACTGTTACCGCTAAGTTTGCAGAGAAGTATGGCCACGAGCCTAAGATTTACCCTGTGGTAATCTCAGATGGCTCTCGTCGCTTGTAGCAGAGAGTGTAAAAAGTAAAAGTCACCCTGCGGGGTGATTTTTTTTTGTCTACTGTTGCAAGATTTTTCTCAACCAACTACTCTATATTATAAACTTTAAAACGAAAAGATTATGCTAATTACTGACAACAGAAAGATTATTGCTAAACTTGCCGAGCAGATGCTAGCATCACCAAGTGACCTTGTATCGGTAGATATGACCGATTTTAAGGAGATTGAAAAGTATCAGAATATTAAACTCATTATCCTTAACGGTACTATAGAGAGCATTATCTCTACAATCTCTACAACATACGCATCGGAGTTTGCGGGGGCAAAGATGGCACTATTGCAGGTGGCAACGCCTACTGTAGATGCTCTGAAGATGAAAAGTATGCAAGCCCTGCTTCGCAGTCTGCAGCCTACTGAGAGACCTTTAAATATCATCTGGGGAACAAAAGCAGACCCTGAGATTGCTCAGGGTGAGGCTGAAATATTTGTGGTCTATGCAGCAGATTAAACCAGAGAACAATATCGAACGCTTTGTAGAGGCTCAAGAGTGTCGCTGGGCAGACTATGATAGAGCCCTTAGTGAGATTGCCGAAGGGCAGAAGCGTTCGCACTGGATGTGGTATATCTTCCCACAGCTCAGAGGCTTAGGGCGTAGCGATATGGCATACTTCTACGGCATATCTGGTATGGAGGAGGCTGTAGAGTACTTTAACCACCCAAAGCTCGGGCCGAGGCTTCGTGAGATTGCGGGTGTGTTGCTGACATATGCCGGCTCAAATATCGTAGAGATAATGGGGCCTGTAGACTCAATAAAGCTACGCTCGTCAATGACGCTCTTCTACCGTGCATCGGGGTATACTCCATTTGCTATGGTGTTAGAGACATTCTTTGGCGGTGAACAGTGTAGTCAGACGCTCTCTATTTTGGCTCAAGAACGATAAAAGGTACAATCATCTCCTCCATAGAGATACCTCCGTGCTGGAAGGTGTCGCGATAGTATCGGATGTGACGATTGGCATCGTTGTTGTAGACAAAGAAGTCGTGGTTGTAGGCAAAGATATAGCTTGAAGTGAGGTTTGACGATGGTAACTGAATCTGCTCGGGTTTGGTTATCTCGTAGACCTCCTTATAGTTATATGCAAGGTTGCGACCTGTCTTGTAGCGTAGGTTTGCCGATGTCTCTCTATCGCCCTGCACGCGGATAGGGTTGTCTACACGCACTGTTCCGTGGTCGGAGGTGATAATTACCGTATGTCCTCGCTCAGAGAGCATCTTGAGCAGCACAAAGAGCTCTGAGTGCTCAAACCACGAGCGGGTAAGAGAGCGGAATGAGGCATCGTCCTCTGTAAGCTGGCGGATAATCTCAGTCTCAGTACGGGCGTGTGAGAGGATGTCGAGGAAGTTGTAGACAATAACCGAAAAGTCGGCATCGTAGATACGGTGGATATTGTCTATCAGCTTGCGACCAGACTCTGGACGAACAAGCTTGTCAAAGGTTGTGCGGTAGTTCTTGCCTGATTGCTGAAGCTGTCGGCGGAGGAACTGCTCCTCGTACATATTCTTGCCACCCTCCTCGTTGTCGTTGAGCCACTGGTTGGGCATCAGCTTGTCTATAGCAAGGGGCATAAGGCCTGCAAAAATCGCATTGCGGGCATACTGCGTAGCTGTAGGTAGAATGGCGCAGTAGCACTCATCTGCAACAGTGTTGTAGTAGTTGTGCAGCATTGGGCTGATAGTTCGCCACTGGTCGTAGCGGAAGTTATCTATCAGCAGTAGGGTAGTCTTGGAGTGTGAGTCAACGATAGGGAAGATCTTTGAGCGCATCAAGGTGTGCGACATTACGGGCGTATCCTCATCGCGAGAGTTTATCCAATCCTGATAGTTGCGGCGCACAAAGCGACAGAAGGCACTGTTGGCCTCGTTCTTCTGATACTGAAGCACCTCCTTGATGCTGTTGTCAGAGGAGTGTGAGAGCTCAATCTCCCAATTTATCAGCTTGCGGTAGATGCCAAGCCACTGGTTGAAGGTCTGGGCAGAATCTACCATCTGCGCTATGCGGCCAAACTCGGCTCGGTAGTCGGCTGTAGTCTGCTCGGCAACAAGCTGGTGCGAGTGTATATGTTTCTTGACAAGAAGCAGTATCTGGCTTGGGTTTACGGGCTTGATAATGTAGTCGGCAATCTTACTGCCTATAGCCTTGTCCATAATATCCTCCTCCTCGGACTTGGTAACCATAATCACGGGTGTGGTAGGGCGGATATCCTTTATCAGTGGCAGAGTCTCAAGACCTGTCATTCCAGGCATCATCTCATCAAGGATAATCATATCGTACGAGACCTCAGCGACCATATCTATAGCGTCGTAGCCGTTGTTGCAAGTGTCAACAGTGCAGCCACGGTTCTGTAGGGTTAGGATATGGGGCTTGAGCAGCTCTATCTCGTCGTCTACCCAAAGGATTTTAGCTTCTGTGTTTGTATTCATAAACTATCTGTCTAATAGTTGGATAACTATTTGTCATACACTCTGTTAACTTCTTACTATCTACCCACTCGGCAAGGGTTATATCCTCCTCGGCTTGGGGTGTGGTTTGAGCCTCTGAGCAGCTAAAGGCAAACCAGTGCGTACTCTTGAGCTCCCACTTACCATAAACGTTGTAGGCGTGTAGAGTATTGCCTAAATAGTCTACAAAATTAAGGCCAGCAACACCTGTCTCCTCGCTAATCTCGCGTATAGCGGCACACTGAGCATCCTCACCCGCATCTATATGGCCCTTGGGAAGGTCCCAGCGACCACGACGGAAGATCATAAGCACCTGCCCCTGAGCGTTCTCTACAACGCCTCCAGCAGCCTCAACCCACTCAAAGCGTGCGGCAAAGCGGTCAAATGCGGCAGCGCAATCTCTACTCAGAACCACTATGCTATTGCAAGTGTCAAATAAATTGTCTATATTCGCACTCGTTACCTCGCTCTCAGAAATTACAAGTTCAGCCTCGGTGGGCGTATACTCCATCGGTGCAAAGGAGAGTCTGTTATCTGTAAAGTAGATGGTAATCATAGTGCAAATTTAGCAAAAAAAATGATATGAAAAAAAGTTTTCTTACTATGGCAACATTAGCAATGGCTCTTGTGAGTTGTTCAGAGCCTGCAAAGCCGCTAACAATTGACAATGCCCTTACCCCAGCAGAGGTCACTGCTGCAAGATTGACCCCAGAGGTTTTGTGGAAGATGCGCCGCATAGGTAGCGCAGAGATTAGCGCTGACGGCACTACGGTGCTCTATACAGTTACGGACTACTCAATGGCTGAAAATCGAGGTGTGAGCCGTATCTATACCCTCAACACTGCTACAGGTGAGACCGTAGAGCTTACCGACACCTCGTCAAGCAACAATTCTGCAGTGTGGGGTGGTGATGGTCGCATCTACCTCCTTTCGAACCGTAGCGGGGCTATGCAGGTGTGGAGTATGGATAGCTTGGGCAAGGATCTCAAGCAGATAAC
>JAFOYS010000001.1 GCA_017391435.1 Alistipes sp.
CTTGTTCCAGATCAGCCACAGGGTGAGACTCCAGATCAGGCCTCTGTATGGTCACTCTCTGGTACACTCAACAACTGGGGCGACACTCCAATGGTAACAACAACCGTTAAGAACCTCTTTGTTGCAAAGAGTGTTAAGGTTGGTGCTTATGCATCATTCAAGGTTCGTAAGAATAAGGCTTGGACTGAGAACTATGGTGGCGGTATCGTATATATGAACCCTAACGGATATATTGAAGTATTCAGCGGTGGTAGCGATATTTCAAATACTGCTGCAGGTACATTTGACTTCTACTTTGACTATGCAAACAAGCGCCTCTATATGGTAACTGCTGGTAGTGACTACACAAAGGTTAACAAGCAGAGCGTTGAAGGTAAGGAGCCTGTTCAGGAGGAGCCAGAGGTTACCGACAAGAAGCTCTACCTCAAGCCTAATTCAAACTGGAAGCAGTCTAACGCTCGCTTTGCGGCTTACTTCTTTGGCAATGGCGACAAGTGGGTATCTATGACAGATGCAGATAAGGATGGTATCTATGAGCTCAATATTCCAGCGGGATATGACTATGGTTGCAATGTTATTTTCTGCCGTATGAACCCATCTACATCAGCAAATAACTGGAACAATAAGTGGAATCAGACTTCAGACCTTAAGGCTCCAACTGATGGTAAGAACCTCTACACTGTCAAGGATGGCACCTGGGATAAGGGTGGTGGTACCTGGAGTGTAAAATAATTAGCAAACATACTGTAAAGCCGCTTTCGGGCGGCTTTTACAGCGAATATAGGATAAGATGAAAAAGATAGATTACACACAGCCAGAGGTTAAGGCTCTGGAGGTTACACTAGAGCACGGTTTTGCTGCAAGTGTCGAGACGGGATTTGGTTTACCGTCATATGAGAGTGAGGATGTAAGTAACAATTGGAAGTAATATGAAGAGATTTTTTTATGTAATGTTGGCCGCTGTAGCGCTTTTTGGCTTCGCGGCGTGCGAGAAGGATAACACTGAGCCAGCTGCTGGCGGCCTTACCTTCTACGCTAATATTGAGGATGGTGAGTCTCGTATTGCGATGACTCAGAACGGTACTGTTTGGAACGCAGCTTGGGAGGGCGACGAGAGCCTTACGCTGACTCCAGATTTTGATCGTTACTTTGTCTTTACAAACACTACTGCCGAGCCAAACCGTTTCTCTTGCGCTATGGCGGGTGTTGAGGCTCTGAAGAGTGCTGAGAAGATCTATGTCTTCAATGCTCAGGCACTTAACTCTGTAAACAGTGCTATTGGTGCTGACGGTATGTTCCTCTATGCAGAGACTGCTTGGAAGGAGAACATCTCTCTTACAGCATCTTCTGCAATGTTGCACTTTGACTCTGAGTACTATGTAACCTTTGAGGCAAAGGATATGTTTGGCGATGGCAACAGCGGACGCCTCTCTGAGATTACTGTTGCTGCTGGTACAAGTGTCTTTGTGCCTATCTTTGCAGGCAACACAACTCTGAGCTACTATATTGGTGGCAAGAAGTGCAAGAGTATGGATCTTGAGGCTAAGGCTGGTGTGGTTTATGAGCTTGGTACACTTGCTCCTGCGGGTGACACTCCAACTCCAGACCCAACTCCAGATCCTGCTGGTGGTGTTGTATATCTTGTTCCAAATGCCTCTTGGATTGAGGGTGGTGCTTGGTTTGCAGCTTACTACTGGGATGCGTCAACATCTGCAGCTATAAAGATGACTGACGACAATGCAGATGGTATCTATGAGGCTCAGATTCCTTCAAGCGCTCAGGGTATGCTCTTCTGCCGTATGAACCCTGCATATCAGGACTTTGGTTGGAACTCTGAGACAGAGACTGACCGCGTATGGAATCAGACTGCTGACACTACAGTAGGTATTGCACCAAACAACTACTTCTATATTACAAGCTGGACTACAGGTGAGTGGAATGTTGCTGGTTATGTTCCAGAGACACCTGCACAGAGCTTCTCTTTGGCTGGCTCGTTCAACGGCTGGAGTGACACTATTATGAGCTACTCTAAGGGCATCTACTATGTTAAGGGTGTAGCTATGGAGGCAAATGCAGAGTTTAAGATTAAGGACTCTACAACTTGGGATATCAGCTTCGGTGGCGGTATTGCTACTATCAACCCTAACCACTATATGAAGGTTTATGATAATGGCTCAAACATTATGATCTCTGAGGCGGGTACATACGATGTATACTTTGACCGTGAGCAGCTCAACCTCTATGTAGTAACTGCAGGCACAGACTATACAACCGTTCCTCTTCAGGGCGGTGGTGGTAACACCCCTGCAGCTGGTAGCTTCGCTGTCGCAGGTACATTTAACGGCTGGGGTGACCTTGTTATGACCGCTGAGGGCAATGGTATCCACTCTGCTAAGGGTGTGAACCTTATTGCTTATGACGAGCTCAAGATTAAGGATGCTGCTACTTGGGATATCAGCTTCGGTGGCGGTATTACCTTCCTCAACCCTAACAACCATATGCAGCTCTTTGAGGCTGGCTCAAATATCTCTATTACTGAGGCTGGTACATATGACATCTACTTTGACTCTGCAAAGTTGCTTCTCTATGTAGTTACTGCAGGCAGCAACTACACATCTGCACCGCTTCAGACCGAGAATGGTAAGGAGCCTGTACAGGAGGAGCCAGATGTTACTTCAAACACCCTCTATCTCACTCCAAATAGCAACTGGAAGGGTGATGGCGCACGCTTTGCTGCTTACTTCTGGAACGCGGCAGGTACTAACACTTGGGTATCTATGGCTGATACTGATGGCGATGGTATCTATGAGGGTAACATCCCTGTAGGTTATAACTTTGGTGACAATGTTATCTTCTGCCGTATGAACCCAGGCTCAACTGCAAACACTTGGTCAAACAAGTGGAACCAGACTGAGGACCTTGTAATCCCTACCGATGGTAAGAACCACTTTACTGTAAAGGAGGGCGCTTGGGATAAGGGCGGTGGTACTTGGAGCGTGAAGTAGATTGACCTCTGCCTTTAAACAATAGAAAGAGAGATTGCAACTGCAATCTCTCTTTCTCTATTATATCGGATCTATGTCGCAGATAACGGTAATGCCCTTGCTCTCAGGACTCTTTTGTAGGGCTCTAATCTGCTCAGATACAATCTCTTTTGCGCGGGCAAAGGAGGAGCCATTCTCAATCTTAATGATTATCTGCACGATATACTCATTACGGATGCGATCTATAAGCGGCGTTACGGGACCTAAGACTCTTCCACCGAACTTTGTGCGTAGCTCTACGCCTAACTGTGAGGCTGTTTTTGCAAGAGTCTCTGGTGAGCAGTGACGAAGTGTTATGCGTATAAGCCTGCTGAATGGGGGATAGTTAAACATCTGGCGTTCACGCAGTTGTGCTGAAGCAAAGTGTTGGTATCCCTGCTCAGATAGTGCCGCAAATACGGGGTGCTCTGGGTCTGAGGTCTGGATAACCACCTCGCCCGCCTTGTCGCGTCTGCCAGCACGGCCTGCAACTTGGAGCATTGTCTGCCAAGCACGCTCTACGGCTCGGAAGTCAGGAGCATTTGTAAGGTTGTCAGCATTAAGCACACCAATAAGCGTAAC
>JAFOYS010000136.1 GCA_017391435.1 Alistipes sp.
AGACCAATATACTGTGCAATCTCAAGCACTCGCTCACTAACCTTGCGGCGAGTAATCATCTCCCAGAGTGTAAAGAGTGTATGACCACCATCGAGTCCTGGAATTGGGATGATGTTCATAATCGCAAGAATAATTGACAGAAAGGCTGTCATAGACCAGAAGGCATACCAATCCCAAGTACCAGGGAAGATCTTGCCGATAGCAATAAATCCACCCACCTGCTTGTAAAGACCTGTATCTGGTTTTACGATAAGCTTGAGCTGATTCCAGTAGTTCTTAATAGTTCTACCTGTAAGAGCGGCTCCGGCTGGCACAGCCTCAAGCAGCGAGTAGCTCTTTGTACGCAGTGTATAAGGCAGTGCTGCCACGCTAACACCAATCTTACCCTCGCCATTTACTGGAACAAGAATCTTAAGGGTCTGCTCTGCACGAACTACGGTTAGCTCCGCACTCATATTTGCACGAGCAGCGAGCAGTGGCTGATATGCTGCAAAATCAGGCTCATCAACGCCATCTATACCTACAACCTTATCGCCAACCATAAGGCCAGACTCTATTGCTGTCTGAGAGACAAGAGAGTCGATAATAAATGGATGGTGGATAGTGCAGAACGAGCCGAAATCATCCTTCTGTCTGAGTGCATTAATCTTCTCATAAGGAATCACTACGCCAGCAGGGATACCATTACGCAGCACCATAACATTAAGGTCTGCATCTGCAAGTATCACGCGAGAGATTACCGCAGCGCTATTTACAACCTGCTCGCCATTGATTGAAAGTATACCATCGCCATCTCTAAAACCAAGAGCCTCACCGTCAGCATTAAAACTATAACCATAGCCCTTAGAAACATCCTCATTGGCAAGATACTGCTCACCCCAAGCATAGCTTATACCGCAGTAGATTATAAAGGCAAGGATAACATTCATTGTAACGCCCGCCACAAGCACACAGAAGCGCTGCCAAGCAGGTTTTGAGCGAAACTCCCACGACTGAGGCTCAGAGGCAAGGTCTTTGCTTGTCTGATTCTCGTCAATCATACCGGCAATCTGGCAATAACCACCAAGAGGCAACCAACCCATACCGTACTCAGTCTCGCCGCGCTTAAACTTAAAGAGCGAGAAGCCCCAATCAAAGAAGATATAGAACTTGTCAACGCGAATCTTAAAGAGTCGCGCCATAATAAAGTGTCCAAACTCGTGCACTGTCACAAGCAGTGTCAAGCTAAGAAAAAATTGGATAATTCTAATTACAGTTTCCATCTATGTTATTTTGTATCAATTATTTACTCTTTAATTTTCAAAAACTCGCGAGCAAGGCGGCGAGACTCAAGATCTGCTGCTACATAGTGCTCAAGTGTCGGATTTAGATAGTTCTCAGCACGATTAAGAGCATACTCAATAGTGCGAACTATATCCAAATAGCCACACTTATGGTCAAGAAACGCAGCTACTGCCACCTCATTTGCACCGTTCATAGTACAAGCCGCCGTACCACCTGCACGAAGGCAGTTGTAGGCAATATCAAGAGCTGGATACTTTACCCTATCTACCTCTGCAAAGGTTAGTGTCGGATTGTCTGCAAAGCTAAAGTGCTCGTCACGCTGAGCGCGATGTGGATACATCAGTGCAAAGGATATAGGCATATGCATATCTGGCGTACCGAGCTGTGCCTTGATAGCTCCATCCTCAAACTCCACCATAGAGTGGATTACAGACTGCGGATGGATAAGCACAGAGATTTTATCGGCATCAAGGCCAAAGAGCCAAGCAGCCTCAATAACCTCAAAGCCCTTATTTACAAGTGTCGATGAGTCGATAGTAATCTTTGCACCCATACTCCACTGTGGATGCTTAAGAGCCTGCTCTGGGGTCACATCCTTAAGAGCCTCTATAGGCAGATCTCTAAGTGAGCCACCGCTACAGGTGATTATAAGTCGGCGAAGTGGAGCACGCTCGCCAATAAGGCACTGGAAAATTGCCGAGTGCTCCGAGTCTATCGGAAGTATTGGTGCGCGATACTGCTCTGCAAGGCGCATAACAGTCTGACCAGCCACAACAAGGGTCTCCTTATTTGCAAGGGCAATCTTCTTTGACTTTTTGATTGCTGCAATAGTTGGCATAAGGCCAGCATAGCCCACAAGGGCATTAACGACAACATCTACATTATCATCTGCTGCTACCTGCGCCACAGCTTCCTCCCCGGCATAGACCTTTATAGGATATGCGGCAAGGGCCTGACTAAGTGGCTCATAGAGCGAAGAGTCGGCAATAACCACGCTGTCGACATTAAACTCTACGGCCTGCTGTGCAAGGCGTTGCCAATTACGATTGGCTGTAAGTGTGGTAATCTCAAAAAGATTACTATTCTCACGAACAATATCAAGCGTCTGCACTCCTATAGATCCGGTAGATCCGAGCAGTGCTATTCTCTGTTTCTCCATCATTTAAAAAACTATATAAGACTCTGGATTGAGCGGTTTTCCTCCCATCCACATCTCAAACTCAAACATCTTCTCGGCATCTTGCTCCGCTGCAGAGTAGCCAATAACCTCGCCTGCGTTTACTCTCTGTCCCCTTGTAACAATAGCACCAGAGAGGTTGCGGCTCATAGAGACAATACCATTGTCGTGCTGCACAACAATGCTATTTCCACTCTCTGGCAACCAATCTACAGCCACAACAGTACCCTGAGCAATAGAGACGATCTGCTGCTCGGCCGCTGCCGCCATACGAATACCAAACAGACCCACCTTTGCATTAAAACGCTCAGCAATAATGCCCTCCATAGGTTTTACGGCGGTAATCTTTGTATGACTCTGGTTTGCGCTACTTGCGTTGATTGTAAAGAGTCTATCGCTCTCCATCTGACGGCGGAAGAGCGAGTCTGCACCAGACGGTGGTACAATGCTCTTATCAAAGGCTACAGAGTCACTCTTGACGGAGCTCATAGTAGGCATCTTGCCATCTACAACAAGTATACGATTCTCGTTATAGACAAGCATACTGTTCATCTTTCGCTCCAAAGAGTCAACACGGATAAGTGTGCGGATAAGCGTCTGGCGAGAGCGAGACGCATCTGTCCTATAGCCCGGAAGCATATCCAGCAGTGGAGTATAGGCCACAAGGGCAAGAAGTATGGCAAAGACAATAGTCACAAGTGCAACACCACTCATCACCATAGCCATAGGCGAAAGATGGGCGTACCAACGCTCCGCTCCGCTCTCAGGCTCAACAATAACCAGCTTGCGCTTACGAAATATATTATGCCACCAAAGTGAAATTCTCTCAAACAGTCTCATATGGACACATATTTGTACAAAGATACAAACTTATTTTTGATTTAAACGACTATTTGAGAAATAAAGTATCTAACAACCAAATTCAAGACGCCATTTTATCTCTTCAGAGATCAACTCTGCTGTCCGACTCTGTGGCAATAGTTCAATGATCGATGCCACAAACTCCGCCCTCTCTGCAATAGCTGACGAGAGCAGTGCAACCGCTCCTTGTGCCACAAGGTGGTTATCCGTATGTGTAGCAACTGCCTGAATAACAGACCTTTGTATCGCATCGTTCGACACCTTCCTGTTGCGCGAAGCGGCAAGAAGCGCAGAGTAAACCGTAAGGCAATCCTGCGAAGCACTCCAGCTCTGTACAAGACTATCTATATCCTCTACATTACAGAGCAACCCTTGAGCCGCCTGCTCGGCAAGCTCAGAGTTTACAATACCCTCACGCCAAAACTCTAACTGATCATCTGTTAGGCTCTTAGCATCTGCAATCCACAGCGCAATAATCTTGAGTTCTCTAACCTGCTGACGGTACAAAAACTCTGCAAGAGAGTGGTCTGTACCAATCTCTGTAGCCATCTCTCGTATGCTATGGATAGCCACGCCGTAGTTCATACCATACTTAGCGCCGTAGTAGCGGAAGGTATCAAGCACAGCGCCATTCATCTGCTTGCGGATTTTACCGAGCAGAGTGACCATCTTTGATGTGTTGTTTTGCATACTATTTTGTCACTGGAAGTGCTAAGACTACGCGCTCTCCATATTGATAAATCTCCCTCTCTGCAGCAGCAAGAGTCTTTGTGCCGAGCAACAGCTCAACCTTGCACTGTGCAGGGATAAGGAACGGTGCCTTACTCTTATCCTTCTCGCCGGCAAGAGGCATAGAGGAGCTATCTACAGCCGAAGGGATAAAGCATAACATAATTGGGTCACCAGATAGGTCAGCCACCGGCACCACACCCACGCCATCACGATAACGACAGAGGATATAGTTCTTCTCAGTCGCAGTTGGGGTAATAGTATAGCTATAGTGGTCTACCTTTGTTGTTGTGGTGCCATAGAACATATCAAGGCACTGCTGCTCCATTGCATCAATCTTTGCAAGTGCTGCTGCAAGACCTGCACCAAAGACATTCTCGCCAGCATCGCCCGTAATAAGCTCCTTACGACTGCGACGCAATGAGAATATCATCTCAGCCGCCGCTGCAGCCTGCTGCTCAACACTCTGGGCGCGGTTATCTGTCTTGTAGATAGGCAGAAGAGTCTCAGCAACAGGTGTCACAGGCTCTACAGCCTGAGCTGCTGGCTCTGTGTCACAAATAGCGGCACTGAGAATCTCGGTCTGTCGCTTCTCAGCTAGTGAAGCACGAACACCGAGCATCTTCTGAGCATAGCGAGCAAACTCGCCTGGCACAAAATGTGTACTCTTAACACTAACAGTCACAGCAACGCTACTCTTAGGCGCAGAGTAGACCATCTGACCATCTTTTGCGTATAGTCCTACGCGGACAACTCCCTGAGCAGACACTGTTGCAATGCAACAGAGAGTAAATATTAGGGCATAAATATGTTTCATAACACAAAGTTACTTTTTTTCGCTTAATAATCAAAATTTTAGATAAAAATCCTTTGTCAGCTCGCGATACTGAGCGGTATACTCCCGACCCTGATCTTGATAAATCACAAGACTCTGCAGCTCTACACTCTCAGCTGGCACAACTGAGAGCTCTGCCATTGTACGAATAACCTCGCTATTTGCCCTTGAGCGAATATCGCACCGACGGACAAGCGACAACCGAGTCAGAGCAAGGTATCGCTCCATCTGCTCTGTAGGCAGTATCAGCGCAAAACGACCCACTCTGCTATCAAGCAGGCGACAGACAGCGCTATCAAGCTCCTCAAACGAGAGGCTTGTCGTATGGCGTGCCGTAGTGCGGTTTGCTTCTGGACAGAGTAGCGAATCTGTAAAGTATGGCGGATTTGTAACCACAAGGTCAAACTCTGCTCCACAGTACTCCTGCACCGAGCTATGCTCGGCAGAGAGTCTATCACTCCAGGGCGAGGCTTTAAAATTTTCTGCTGCACACTCTACCGCACCCTGCTCTATATCTATGCCGACAATACTCTTGGCTGCACATCTTTGCGCCACCATAAGCGCAATAACACCCGTACCTGTACCGATATCAAGCACCCGTTCCGCACCAGAAGCAACGACCCAAGCACCGAGTAGTACCCCATCCGTGCCAATTTTCATCGCTGCACCAGACTGCTCAACGGCAAATTGTTTAAAGAAAAAACGACTGTTCCTCATCTTAAAAAGCCATCTATACCTGCACCAAAGAGCGCGTAGTCATACTTTACCGGATCTTCTGCCGAGAAACGCCTTAAGCTCTGGGTAATCTCCGCAGTAGCCTTCCAGTCGTTCTGCTTGCGCGACAGAAGTCCAAGCGCACGGCCCATATTTCCGCTATGTACATCAAGAGGCAGATAGAGTGCCGAGGCTGGTATTGAGCGCCAAAGGCCAAAGTCTACGCCGCGATTATCCGAGCGCACGAACCAACGCAAGTACATATTGAGTCGCTTACAAGCCGCCCCCTTATCTATTGACGAGAAGTGTTTTTCTGAGTGCTGCGAGTGCTCGGCGGAGAAGAACTCTCGGCGCACCTCTGACAGCACCGCTGCCATATCTCTATGCTCGGCATAACTACTCTCAAAGAGATTTCCCACAGTGCCATACTTGCGACAAATAGACTGCAGTGCGCGAACAAAGTCGACAAAATCCCCACCGTTAAATGTGCGGTGGACATAGCTTCTCAAAGTCTCAAAATCACTCTGCTCCGCCCCCACAACAAAACTATAGGGAGCAAAATCCATATACTCCATCATTCGGCGAGCCGAGCGGACAATAGCCTTACGATTTCCCCAAGCTATAGTAGCGGCCAAAAAGCCCGCAATCTCCTTATCGCGGTCATCTGTAAAGCTATGCGGAACAGATATTGGGTCAGCCTCAATAAAGTCTGTATTATTATACTTATCGTGCAGAGCCTCAAGCATTTCGTACATCTGCTCTGCGGTAAAATCAGAGTATTCTGCCATCGCTCATAACAATTTTACGGTCTACAGAATCGGCAAGAGTTATATCGTGAGTAACCATAACTATGGTCTGACCAAACTCCCTACGCACATCGAGCAGTAGCGAGTGTATCTGGTCGCGCGAAACGGTATCAAGATTTCCCGTAGGCTCATCAGCCAGCACTACAGAGGGTCTATTGATAAGCGCTCTGGCAATAGCTACTCGTTGCTGCTCACCTCCAGAGAGCTCTACAGGCTTATGGTCTGCTCTTTGGTTCAGACCCACCATATCTATCAGCTCTGCCGCACGCGCAAAGGCCTGCTTACGGCTCATACCACCTATAAGGGCTGGCATAGCCACATTCTCTACTGCCGTAAACTCTGGCAGCAGGTGGTGAAACTGAAAGACAAAACCTATATGTTTGTTACGAAATGCCGCCAACTCGGCCTCACTCATAGCACTGCACTCACATCCAGCAATCTCTATCTTGCCACTATCGGCAGCCATAAGAGTGCCCAAAATCTGCAAGAGCGTACTCTTTCCAGCACCACTCGCGCCAACAATAGCCACAATCTCGCCCTTGTCAACCTCAATGCTCACCCCCTTAAGCGCCTCAACGGCCATAAATCGCTTATAAATCTCTGTAGCCTTTATCATCGGTATACTCTCTAAAAATCTTTACTATCTGTGCAGCCGGCTCTACATCGTGGACACGGAGTATTGTTGCTCCATTTACAAGTGCCTGCCAATTAAGCGCCACTGTGCCAGCTAAAGCATTCTCAGGTACGGTATCAAGCACCTTGTAAATCATAGACTTACGCGAAAGACCCACAAGCACCGCACATCCTAAACTGCAGATACGGTCAAGGTGTCGTAGCAGCGTGTAGTTCTGCTCTATGCTCTTTGCAAAACCAAATCCCGGGTCAAGGATAATATTCTCCCGTCTCACGCCACAGCGTTCAAGCTCCGCTACCCTATCTCTCAGGTACTGAGTAACCTGCTCAACCACATCTACATACTCTGTCAGTAACTGCATAGTCTGCGGAGTGCCCCTCATATGCATTGCCACATATGGTACGCCCAACTCTGCCACAGTGCTAAACATACTGCTATCACCCTCACCCGCCGTAATATCATTCACAATCACAGCACCATACTTTGCCACCGCTCTACGGACAATCTCCGAGCGGAATGTATCTACCGACACCGCGACATCTTTTGCAACCTTACGCGCCGCCGCCAAGCCCATATCTACCCTCTGCCACTCCTGTTCAAGCGGAACATCAGCCGCCCCAGGACGAGACGAGTAGCCCCCAATATCTACTATCGTAGCACCAGCAGCCACCACCTGAGCTATGCGATGCTCTATAGCTAAGAGCTCTGTTACTCTTGACTCCTCATAGAAGGAGTCGTCTGTAACATTAACGATAGCCATTATCTGCACAGTATGGAAATTAGGAAATTTCATCTCGGATTCTTCTATCAATACTCTCTACCTGAGCCTTTGCACTCTCAAGCGTTATATTTTCAATAGTATAATCGACCTTAGAAGCTAACTGTTCTGCACTCATCTGCACAGCCATACGCTGCGCTATAGCCTCACGACTCGCCCCGTCACGCTCCATAGCCCTCTGTAGAGCAACGCTCTGCGGCACAACAACCGCAACGGTACGGTCTACAACATCACTAAGCCCCGATTCAAAGAGAATCGCCGACTCAACAATAACATAATTCCCCGTCTGGCACTCTGCCCAAGCAACAAAATGGCTACAGACTGCTGGATGCACTATAGAGTTGAGTAGCAGGCGCTTACTATCGTCAGAAAATACCTGCTGCGCGAGAAAAGCCCTATTGAGCACCCCGTCATTATAACACTGAGAGCCGAATGCCGCGACAATCTTCTCTATAAGAGTCTTGTCGCTACACATCAGCTCTTTTGCCATATCATCCGCAATATAGACCGCAACGCCCAACTGCTCAAAGAGTCGGCACACCGTGCTCTTACCACTGCCGATAGTGCCGCACAGACCGATCTTTATCATTGTGCAAAATTTTTAGGGGCCTCAATATCTGGAACAGCACCTATAGATCGAATGTTGATATCACTAAGCCTTACAGATATTGCATTCTTGAGCGACTCTGACTGTAGATGAAGCCTTAGTTTGTCTGCCGGTGCAGCACCTATCTGCGTCACCTCGCGCATAACTGTATACTCCAACTCCGAGAGTGGAATATTAAGTCTATGGGTAGAGATAACATATCCAAAGAGGTTTGTACCCTTACCCTCAACAACACAAGGAACCTCAAAACGCTGATCGCCAATGCGAATCTTTACATCAAGCTCCGTTGTGTAGTTATAGTTCAACTTTGCAATATACCACAGTGTAAAAGAGGCGACAAATAGACTTATAAAGACTGGCGAAACATACCTTTTCACCAACTGTCCAAACCTCTTTATATATTCCCAAATTCTTTTCATACAACAAAGGTATTAATATTTTGCGAAACCGCAAAATATTAATACCTTTGGCCATTAGCTAATAGCCATTAACTCACAAAAAAATATCCACCGAAGTGGATATTTTATAAACTATCATAAAGAACAGTGGACTACTCCTCTAACCAAGCTCCAAGCTCATCGTAAATCTTATTTGCCATAAAGACCATAGCCTTTGAACCTGGGTGACAACCGCCACCAGTCTCTGGATTATAGTCGTGCTTTGGCATATAAGTCTGGTCATTGAAGCCATTTACAGCCAGAAGGTCTACAACTCTTGCATTGTCGCCATAGTGAGCTGCAATCTTATGGATTGACTGCTGCAC
>JAFOYS010000137.1 GCA_017391435.1 Alistipes sp.
CATATCCAAAACATCGCAGATATCCTTGCCTCGGTACTTAATATCAAGTATCTCCTGCTTAAATCGTCTACCGTTACATTGATCGCAAGTAAGGACAACATCTGCCATAAACTGCATACCAATCTTGATGACACCCTCACCCTGGCACTGTTCACACCTACCGCCAACCATATTGAACGAGAAGTTTGACGGTTGAATATTTGTGCGCTTTGCGTACGGCTGGTCGGCATAGAGTCGGCGAATCTCATCGTAGGCCTTAATGTAGGTCACAGGATTTGAACGAGATGACTTGCCGATAGGATTCTGATCAACAAGCTCAACACTGCGGAGTAATTTTACATCACCGCCCAAGGAGTCAAAATCCCCTGGATGGTCGCCCGTTTCGTTTAGTGCTCGGCGCAGTGCTGGATAGAGAATACTCTTGACAAGAGAGCTCTTGCCCGATCCTGAAACACCTGTAATACAAGTTATTACACCTAAAGGAATCTTTACAGAGATATTCTTCAAGTTGTGCTCCCTGGCTCCGTTTATTGTGATGTAGTTACTCCACGGGCGTACAGCGCGAGGTGTGTCAATGCTCTTGCGGCCACATATATAGTCGGCAGTAAGGGACTCTGTCGCCTTGCACAAATCTTTGTACTCTCCGCTGTAGACTACCCTACCGCCATTATCGCCAGCCTCTGGGCCAATATCTACAATATAATCGGCCGCACGGATAATCTCCTCCTCGTGCTCAACAACAATCACTGTATTGCCTAAATCGCGCAACTGCTTGAGTACCTTGATAAGTCGCGATGTGTCGCGTGGGTGCAGTCCAATACTCGGCTCGTCAAGAATATAGAGAGAGCCTGTTAGATTGCTTCCTAATGATGTTGAGAGGTTTATTCGCTGACTCTCTCCACCTGAGAGGGTTGAACTTAGACGGTCTAAAGTTAGATAACCAAGGCCGACATCAGTCAGATACTGAAGGCGGTTTGTAATCTCTTTTAGTATTCGCTCAGAGGTTGTTCTGTCGTACTCATCTAACTGAAGGTTTGCAAAAAAGTCAATCAGGGTGTCAATATCTATATTTGCCAACTCTGCAATGCTCTTTCCACCAACCTTTACATATAGTGCCTCTGGTCTTAGTCGCGCTCCATTGCAGGCTGGACAGAGAGTCTTGCCTGTATAACGCGCCTTAAGGATGCTAAATTGGGTCTTGTGCTTCTTCTTCTCACGCTCAAGATAGTCAAAGAAGTAGTTTAGACCATCGAAGTACTCATTTCCAGTCCAGAGTAATCGTCTCTGCTCCTCGGTAAGCTGATAGTATGGCGTGTGTATCGGAAAATCAAACTTGTATGCATTCTGAACAAGTTTATCGCGAAAACGACTCATACTATCGCCTCGCCAGCAGGCAATAGCGTTGTCAAATATGGTCTTTGTCTTGTCTGGAACAACAAGATTCTCATCTATACCCGTTACGCGACCAAAACCCTCACAAACAGGACAGGCGCCCAGCGGATTGTTAAAACCAAATAGGTGCTCAGTAGGATGCTCAAACTCAATACCGTCAGTGGTCATCAATGCTGAAAATTGAGCTATAGAGTCGTTGTGTATAATAGCGCAACTGTTTGTACCATAGCCAAATGCGCCAGATATTGACTCTCGCATACGATTTAGCGTCTGGTCATCATCACTCACCTTAATGCGGTCTAAGATGACATAGACACCTTCGGTTGATGAGTTGTTATCTATGGTTGGCATAAACTCCTCAAGAAGCAGTGTTTTGCCATCCTTATAGAGTCTCTGAATGCCGTCTGAATATAGCTGAACAAGGCGGTCAATAAGCGATTGTCCCTCTTTGGTTTTCAGAGGTATAGCTACCATTATTCGCTCACCATCTCCAAGAGAGAGCGCGTATTGAACTACATCGTCAGTTGTGTAGCACTTGACCTCTAATCCTGATATTGGCGAGTATGTATGGCCTATGCGCGAGTATAGTAGTCGCAAATAGTCGTATATCTCCGTTGTAGTACCGACTGTTGAGCGGGGATTGCGTGTGCTAACCTTCTGCTCAATAGCAATAGCGGGTGCAATACCCGTGATTATATCAACATCGGGTTTGGTCATTCTACCTAAGAACTGGCGAGCATACGACGATAGAGACTCTACATAGCGTCGCTGACCCTCAGCAAATATTGTATCAAAGGCAAGAGTACTCTTTCCAGAGCCGCTCAGACCCGTGACAACAACAAGGCTATTGTGAGGTATATTAAGCTCTATATTCTTGAGATTATGTACCTTAGCACCTTTTATATAAATCGAATTATAGCTCATTTTCTAACACTTCTAATGTAGCACCACTAACCTTGCTAAGCTTGCCAAGTAGCTGCTCTGCTTTGCTTTTGCGGATAGCAAGGGTTATTGTGCATAGGTTATCAAAACTCTGCTCCACAACCTTTGGACTCTCGTCCTTAATGATACGCATCACATCGTTCATAACCATATACGAGAAGTCTACACGCACAACTGTATCAACAGTAAGCTCAATTATATCGGCTTGGTCAAGCACATCTGCAGCCGCCTCGCGATAGGCCTGAATAAGACCTGATACGCCGAGTTTTGTGCCGCCAAAGTAGCGGACAACAACTACAAGGCAGTCGGTAATCTCCTTAGAGACCAGCTGACCGAGTATTGGTTTGCCAGCGGTGCCTGATGGCTCTCCATCATCATTGGCACGAAAATGTTCCCCATTAGGACCCAGTCGCCAAGCATAACAGTGGTGTGTAGCATCGTAATACTGCTTGTGCAGGGTGTCAAGAATCTCCTTAATCTGCTCCTCGCTCTTTACAGGATAGGCATACGAAAGGAACTTGCTGCTCCTCTCGCGCATAGCACACTCTGCTGGTGCAGAGATAGTTAGATAACTATCTTTAATTTCGTCCATTATCGTATCTTTCTAAAGAGTCTGTTCCAACGGATGCCATCCTCGCCCTTAGAAAAAGCGATAAATGAAGCCTTACCTACAATATGATCCTCTGGTACAAAGCCCCAGAAGCGACTATCGGCCGAGTTGTGGCGATTATCTCCCATCATCCAGTAGTAGTCCATTGCAAAGGTGTAGGTTGTTGCAACCTCTCCGTCAATAAATATCTGACCATCCTTAACCTCAAGGCTGTGTCCCTCGTACTGCTCGATAATTCGGCTATATAGAGGTAGAACATCTGTGTTAAGCTCTATTGTTGTGCCCTTCTGTGGTACCCACATATCGCCAAAATTATCCTGTGTCCAGCCGTAGAGTGGACTGTGAGGGAAGAAGTCAAGAGATCTCTCTTTGTTGTCATAGAGTACTACAGACTCTACAATAGCCATCTTCTCAACAGCCTTTTCCTCCTCTGCGGTCATTGTAAGGTAGTAGTAAGGCATTGAGCCTCCCCACTCGCGCACACCAGCCTTTCGCATAGCATACTCTGTCAGTGGTGCAGATGTCTGAACAAAGTAGATATGCTGCTCTGTATCTGGAGCTACCACCTCTACCCCATTGATCTTAAGAGCTGTACCCTCAATGGATATCTTATCTCCAGGTAGGGCTACGCATCGTTTGATGTAGTTCTCGCGCTTGTCTACAGGGTGTACTTGAATACCATAGTCCTCAAGTAGACGACTGCGACCCTCTGCATTACCATATGTAGCCTGATAACTACGCAGAACATCGTAGTAGCTTGCACCAGGAGTTGCTTGAAGCCTTTTTGTTGTAAGAACAGTGTCGCCCTCAGGATAGTTAAACACCACTACATCGCCTCGCTCAATACGGCTTGTGCCGCGCAATCTGTGGTAGTCCCACTTTATCGCCTCGCTGTAAGACTTCGTGCTCTGAGTAAATGGCATTGTGTTGAATACAAATGGCATTGAAATCGGAGTGTTTGGCACTTGTGGGCCATATGCAAGTTTACTTACATATATGTAGTCGCCAATAAGAATGGTCTTCTCCATTGACGATGTAGGCACCTTATATAGCTGAAAGACAAATAGATGAAGCAGTGTCGCAGCGACTGTTGCCCAAAGTATTGCATCTATCCAACTCCAAATACTTCTGTAGAGAGGATATTTTTCGCAAAAGTAATCGTTGTAGTGCCACACATACTTGTAAAAAAGTCGTGAGATGTAAATATCGTAAATCAGTGGCAGACCCAATAGCATCCACAGATTGCCTGTCCAAACTACAGCAAGCAGTGTGTATATTATGGTAACAGCACCAAACTTAAACCATCTATTTTTTAGTATATTCTTCATAGTCTACTCTTTAAAAAGGTCATCCATTGTAAATACTCCGCTCTTGCCGCAGATAAACTCGGCAGCAATTACAGCACCTGTAGCCAGCGCACTGCGCGATTTAAGAGTGTGCTTAATCTCGAGTATATCATCATTAGACTCATATTTTACAGTGTGAGTTCCAGGTACAGTGCCCTCGCGTAGTGAGGTAATCTCAATACTCTGTGAACTATCTACACTCTGCTCACCCTTCTGTGGCTCAATGCAGTGCCAAGACTGTTTTCTGTCAAGGCGAGTGATAATATCAGAGGCAAGTGTAATTGCAGTACCGCTTGGAGCATCTTTCTTCTGGGTGTGGTGAATCTCCTCAATATCTACATCGTATACGCTATATGGATTCATTAACTCTGCTAAGCGGCGATTGATTCTAAAGGCAATATTCACACCAAGAGAGTAGTTGCTGCTGTACATAAAGGCACCGCCCTTCTCTCTGCACAGTTGCTGAGCCTCCTGTAGACGGTTGGTCCAACCTGTAGTGCCACTAACAACAGCAACGCCGGCATTGATGCAGGTAGTAATGTTATTAAATGCCGTATCTGGAGTTGTAAACTCAATTGCTACATCAATGTTTTTAAGCGACTGAGCATTAAGTGCTTCAGTATTGTTATAATCAATTATAAGCGAGACAGTATGCCCTCTCTGCTGTAGAACACGCTCAATCTCGTGTCCCATCTTTCCATATCCAATAATTGCTACATTCATAATCTCTTTGTTTAAACAAACAAAGGTAGTAATTTTTTGTCGTAACTGCAAATACGAGTCTGTTGACACTCTATATTTTATCGTGAGAAATCTACTTCTAAAACTCTGATAGAGATAGGATCTTTAATATTTTTACAATTTTTCTGAAAAAATTTAATAAGGAGACTTGTATTATTAATCTTTTTTAGTAAATTTGTATCCGAAACAAAGTAAAACCTTAAAGAGATGAGTTCGTTAATCGATTTCTTCAACAATCACCAGACCGAAAATAAGGGTCTGCAGCAGAAGAATAATATAATCAAGCGAAATATTATCGCTTATATGGCCGTAAATGGCGAGAGCACCCTTGCTGAACTTACTAAGGAGTTGAGAATCAGTGTTCCAACAATTACAAAACTTGTTCAGGAGCTCTGTGACGAGGGTATTGTTACCGACTTGGGAAAGGTTGAAACCCCTGGTGGTCGTCGTCCAAATGTCTTTGGTCTTACAAATTCTGCAATCTACTTTGCGGGTATCAATGTGGGTCGTGACCGTATGACCTATGTTATCACTGACCTTCAGAATAACATTATCCGTGAGTCGGTAGACGATACATTTGAGCTTACAGACCGCAGCCAGTGTCTTGATAGAATTTGTGACAACATTGAGGATTTTATCAACAACTGCGGTATTGACAAGGGGCATATTCTCGGTGTAGGCGTCTGCATTGTAGGTCGCGTAAATACTCAGCAGGGACGAAGCTACAAGTACTTTACAAGCATTGAGACTCCTATTCGTGAGATTATTGAGCAGCGAATCGGTATCCGAGTGCTTATTGAGAATGATACCCGTAGCCGCTGCTATGCCGAGTACACTTGTGGTAAGAGCAAGGATGAGAGCAATGTGCTCTATCTACACCTTGGTCTGGGTGTTGCTATCGGTATTGTTGTAGGCGGCAAACTCTTCTATGGTAAAAATGGCTTTGCAGGCGAGTTTGGCCATATACCGTTCTTTGATAACGAGAAGATCTGCTTCTGTGGTAAGAAGGGATGTCTTGAGACTGAGGTTTCAGGAATCGCTATTGAGGAGAAGATGAGCGAGCTTATTCGCGCAGGTGCAAACTCAATTCTCCGCCCTAAGTATGAGCGTGGTGAGACTATACATATTAATGATATTATTGCCGCTGCACGCAATGATGATAATCTCTCTATTGAGCTTATTGAGGAGGCTGGAGAGAAGATTGGTAAGGCGGTAGCTATACTTATTAATATATTCAACCCTGAGACCGTAATTGTCGGAGGTAATCTGGCATCTGCGGGTGACTATGTGATGCTTCCGCTCAAGAGCGCGACAAATAAATACTCGCTAAACCTTGTCTACAAAGATACCAAGTTCCGACTCTCAAAGATGAGTGATAACGCACCTGCGTGGGGTGTGGCAATGCTTATCCGCAACCAAGTTATCGGACTGTTGTAGTATGTTTTTTAAGGGTAGTAGAGTAACACTGCGTAGTGTCGCCATTTCGGATGTCGGCACTATTCTTATGTGGGAGAACGACCCTGAATTAGCTCAGTTTAGTGATGCTCACGACCCCTATACAGAGGAGCAAATTGTAGACTTTATTGTCGAGCAGCAGCAGGGTCTTGAGGCTTGTGGGCAACTTCGGTTGATGATTGATACAGCAGACGGTCAAACTATTGGCGCAGTAGATATTTTTGACTACGATGGCGCAAGTGCCGAACTGGGCGTGCTTGTATATAGTAAAAACCATCGCTGTTGTGGATATGCAACTGAGGCCATAACAGCTGTTATTGAGCTCTGCGCTCAGTGGGGAATCACTACCCTATGGGCAACAATAGATAGTAGTAATAGTGCGAGCACTAAACTATTTACACGATGTGGATTTAAATTGTTTGAAAATAATAGATACAAATATGAAACGAATAGTATCTCCGTCAATACTCTCGGCTGACTTTGGAAATCTTGAGCGCGATACGCTGATGCTCAACCGTTCAAAGGCAGAGTGGGTGCATATAGATGTTATGGATGGTGTTTTTGTGCCTAATATATCCTTTGGATTTCCTGTCCTCAAGGCAGTAACTAAGGTTAGCACAAAGGTTATTGATACCCATCTGATGATTGTAGACCCAATTCGTTATGTGGAGCAGTTTGCTAAAGCTGGTTCTGACTATGTAACCTTCCACTACGAGGCTGCAGAGGATGTTACTGCTTGCATTGATGCTATCCACGCCGCAGGCGCTAAGGCTGGTATAAGCATAAAGCCCGCTACAGATGTCTCTGTGCTTGAGCCATATATTGATAGCATTGATATGGTGTTAATTATGAGTGTAGAGCCAGGTTTTGGTGGACAGTCGTTTATTGCTAACAGCCTTGACAAGGTGCGAGAACTAAAAGCAATGATTGCGGCACACAATACAGAGTGTATTATTGAGATTGATGGTGGCGTGAGTGCAGATAACGCCTCTCAGGTATACTCTGCGGGTGTAGATGTTATTGTCGCAGGCTCGGCTGTATTTTGCGCTGAAGATCCTGAGGCGGAGATTGTTAAAATTCTTGAGGCATAACTTAAAATGATTTCAATAGATAACCTATCGGTCAGCTTCGGAGGCTGGACACTCTTTGACCAGATATCGTTCCTTGTAAACCCAAAGGATCGTGTAGGTCTTGTCGGTCGCAACGGAGCAGGAAAGACCACCATACTCAAACTTATAGCAGGCCTTGAGCAGCCCACATCGGGTGCCGTTACGCGAAATGCAGATTGCACTATTGGCTACCTGCCGCAGCAGATGGTTGTTCACGATACCACTACCCTAATTGAGGAGACGGCAAAGGCCTTTGATGTAGTGCTTGCTCTTGAGGCTGAGATAGAGAGGCTAACGGCAGAGATTGCTACTCGCACTGACTATGAGAGTGAGCAGTACGAAAAACTGTTGCACAACCTTAATGAGGCTACCGATCGCTACCATATCCTTGGTGGAGATACCCGTGATGCAGATATTGAGAAGACTCTGCTCGGTTTGGGTTTCCGCCGTGAAGAGTTTACTAAACCGACAAGCACCTTCTCTGGTGGTTGGCGTATGCGTATTGAGCTTGCAAAACTGCTTTTGCGCCGCCCATCTATCTTCCTTCTTGATGAGCCGACAAACCACCTTGATATTGAGTCTATACAGTGGCTTGAGGAGTATTTGAAGAACTATAACGGCGCTGTGCTACTTATCTCTCACGACCGAGCATTTCTTGATAATGTAACAAACCGTACTATAGAGCTATCTCTTGGTAAGATTTACGACTACAAAGTACCTTACTCTCAGTTTGTTACACTGCGTGCAGAGCGTCGTGCTCAGCAGATGGCAGCCTATCAAAACCAGCAGCGACTAATCGAAAAGAGCGAAGAGTTTATTGAGAAGTTCCGCTACAAGCCCACTAAATCAAACCAAGTACAGTCTCGCATTAAGCAGCTTGACAAGCTGGAGCGAATAGAGGTTGAAGAGGAGGATTTGGCTACTATGAACATTAAGTTTCCACCAGCACCACGCTCGGGTCAGATTGTTGCCGAGATTAAGGGTGTTGGTAAGGCCTTTGGTAGCCATCGTGTCTTTTCTGGTGCTGAGTTTACTATCCATAAGGGCGATAAAATTGCCCTCGTAGGTCGTAATGGTGAGGGTAAGACAACCTTTGCTCGAATCCTTATCGGTCAGACAGAACCTACTGAGGGAAGCGTTCGCTTAGGAGCAAATGTTAGCATAGGTTACTTTGCTCAGAATCAGGACGATCTGATGGATGGAGAGTTTACAGTCTACGACACTCTTGACCGTGTTGCTGTAGGTGATATCAGAACAAGGTTGCGTGATATTCTTGGTGCATTCCTCTTCCGCGGAGAGGATGTTGACAAGAAGGTTAAGGTGCTCTCTGGTGGTGAACGCTCACGCCTTGCTATGGCGCGTATGATGCTTGAACC
>JAFOYS010000138.1 GCA_017391435.1 Alistipes sp.
CCCATATCGCCCTGATGAAAGACCACCTCCTTGCGGGCATTCATATCTGCAGCAACACAGAAAAATGGCACCATAAGTTTGTTAAAATCGCCACCACTTACCACCGTTGCTGGACGCAGTAACTCACTCAGAGCAAGCTCAATCTGTGTAGAGGAGAGGATATCTGTCGGCAGCTGCATCATCAGAGATCTATCTACCGTTGGCGCAGCAAGATCCTCCTGCATAGCTACAGAGTCGCGGCCAATATTGAACCTAAGAGTGAGAAGGGTTGGAGGGTTATCCTGCTCACGAAAATATCGATAGTGACGCTTATCAAGTCGACCAAAGAGCCACCTCTGCATATCGCCAGAGAGGGCAATCTCGCGCATCTGCTCAGGGGTATAACCAGCCGCATAGAGGCCGGCAATAATAGAGCCCATAGATGTTCCGGCAACATAGTCTATGGCGACATTATTCTCCTCCAAGGCTTGCAAAACACCAATATGGTACAGACCCTTTGCCCCTCCGCCACTAAGCACAAGTGCCACACCATCTGCCTTAGCAAGGCAAACAGATAGCAAAGAGAGGATAAATATTAGAGTTTTGCGAAGCATTTGTCAATTTTTTTGTATTTTTGTCCCTTAGTTGCCCAATATACCGTATAACGAGTGTAAAGGTAGAATATTTTTGGAAAAAATACAAAACATAATCATAATGGATAGCAAAATTAATGACTTATTGACCAGAGTAGAACAGTTTAACTCTGATGTTGCTGCAGAAATCGAGGATTTCCGCGTCAAAATGGTTGGAAAAAAGGGTGAGCTTACAGCCCTTATGGAGCAGTTTAAGAGCGTTGCCCCAGAGCTCAAGCGTGAGTATGGACAGAAGATTAACGCCCTCAAGCAGGCTATTCTCGCAAAGATTGAGACTTTGCGTGAGGCAGCTGCGGCAAAGAGTTCTGCCGATGTAAAGATTGACGATATGACCCGCCCTGGTAGCGCTGAGCAGCTCGGCTCTCGCCACCCTATCTCGCTTGTAAAGAATGAGATTTGCGAGATCTTCGCTCGTCTTGGCTACACTATTGCCGATGGCCCAGAGATTGAGGATGACCACCACGTATTCTCAGCTCTTAACTTCCCACCAGAGCACCCTGCTCGTGATATGCAGGATACTTTCTTTATTGAGAAGCAGTCGTCAGAGCCAAGCCAGAAGGATATTCTACTGCGTACCCACACCTCATCTATTCAGGTGAGAACTATGGAGCGCCAGAAGCCACCTATCCGCGTAATCTGCCCAGGTCGCGTATTCCGTAACGAGGCTATTTCATACCGCGCACACTGCATCTTCCATCAGATTGAGGGTCTTTATATTGACAAGAATGTCTCTTTTGCAGACCTTAAGCAGTCTCTGCTCTACTTTGCTAAGGAGCTCTTTGGTGAGAATACTCAGATTCGTATGCGTCCTTCATACTTCCCATTTACAGAGCCTTCTGCTGAGGTAGATGTCTCTTGTAACCTCTGCGGTGGCAAGGGTTGTCCAGTATGTAAGGGAACTGGTTGGTTGGAGATTTTGGGTTGCGGTATGGTTGATCCAAATGTGCTTATTGCTAACAACATTGACCCTAACGAGTACTCAGGCTTTGCCTTTGGTATGGGAGTTGAGCGTATTGCTATGCTTAAGTTTGGAGTAAAAGACCTTCGTCTCTACTTTGAGAACGATGTTCGCTTCCTCCACCAGTTTGATAGCGTACTGTAGTCAATGAAAAGGCTTGCTATACACATCTTTGCAGCAGTTGCAACTCTCTGCGGTATTTTTGTACCACAGGGGGTTGCTGCGCGCACAAGCAAGCCCCTGAAGCTATACACTGACGCCATAAAGCGTCTTACAATCTACGGCGATACTGTTTCCGCCATTCGCCTTACTACCGAGGCCCTTAAGGAGGACTCTACCTATATGCCAGCATCCTATCTTCTTGCCCGAATAGAGAGCAATCCAGAGAGGGCGTGGAGAGCCGCTGAGCGTGCAGTGAGAGCTGACAGCACAAACATACACCTGCTGCAGGAGGCTGCAGAGCGCAGCTTGAGGGCAAAGAAGTACTCTCGAGCAATGCACTATCTGCAGACCCTTGTAAAGAGGGGTGAAGACCCAGACCACTTCCGTCTGCTTGCCATCCTGCATATGATGACTAAGGATAATGACAAGGCTATAGCGGTTTTGGACTCGGCAGAGATGAAGCTTGGAAAGATTGAGTATTTCAGCCGTATGCGCCAGCAGATATACCTTGAGAATGGTAATACCGAGATGGCTCTAAAGAGCGCATTAGAGTTGGTTGATCAGGCGCCATATGACCCAGCAAACCAGACGGCCCTTGCCGAGGTTTATGCCACCATTGGAGCCGACTCTCTTGCTCAGGTTACATACAATACGGCTATAAACATAGACAAGAGTAATGC
>JAFOYS010000013.1 GCA_017391435.1 Alistipes sp.
AAGCAGAACAACCCTCGCGCCGCCCGAATAGTAAAGAACGCAATCTACCGCTCACCACTGTGGAGCCCAGGTATGGAGGATGGCAAACCCGTAAATGTCAGCTATGTTTTTCCGGTCAATCTCCGAGGCTCCGAGAGCTATTAGAACAATGCCTGTTAGGAATCCTAACAGGCATTTGTTTTAGAGGTAAACACACAACTCTACTCCATAGGGAAAATGCGTATCTCCGTTACACCCTCAACAGCAGCCTTGAGAGCCTCAATATCGGTCTTCTCATCTACCTGACCGTAGTGGTAAGGGTAGAAAATCTTTGGTCGCAAAGCCTTAACAACGCGAGCAGCCTGCTCGACTGTCATTGTGTAAGGTTGGTTGACAGGAAGAAAAGCGATATCAACATCCTTAAGTGCAAGCACATCCTCATTATCCTCAGTATCGCCCGCAACATATACAGTTGTACCGCCCAGAGTAATCAGGTAGCCACAATCCTCACGAGACTGTGGGTGGAAATCTGTATGACCCTCCGAGATATTGTACGCCGCAACGGCTCTTACTGTTATACCCTCAACAGGCATAGAGATAGCCCTTGGAAGCATTGTAACGCAGTCGTGCTCAAAGGCCTCAGCAGAGGTCTTGTCACACAGAACGACGGTCTTCTCTGTCTGGAGCTGCTCGATGGTAGAGAGCTCAAGGTGGTCGTAGTGCGAGTGTGTAACAAGCACAAGGTCGGCCTTTGGCTGGCTCTGCCAATCAAACTCGCCAACTGGGTCAACATATATCTGAACACCGTTCCAAGTAATGCCAAGCGAGGCGTGAGCGTAGAATGTAAATGTAATCTTCGAGCCATCTGCAGCAGTGACACTATCCTGAGGATAGAGAGCCTGGCTCTTCTTTGCACAACCAAAAAGTGTTGAAAGAATTGACATAAGTATAACAAATTTTCTCATAGCACTACAAATTTAGAGACTTTTAACGAAAAATTCAATATTTAGCGTTACTTTTGTGCTATAAATAGGACTAATTAATGCGTATTTTAAAGTTTATAGTCAAGATTGTGGTTTCAATAGTACTTCTTGCACTGCTGGCGGTTACCATCACAGGAGTGAGTTATGTACACGATTTTCGCGAGCCACAACCATTCTCAGGGCCAGATATATTCAATCCCTACCGCAATATTGACACCGCGCACTGCTGGAAGCGTGCCAACTTCCACACACATTCGCGCATAGAGGGTCCGCTGAACGAGTGCGAGTATACTGCAGAGCAGACATATGAGAAGTACCGAGAGTTTGACTACGACATAGTCGGCTTCTCAAACCACAACAAGATTATAGAGCATCCTGCGGGCGATAGTCTGCATATGAACCTATACGAACACGGATACAACCTCTTTAAGTTCCATAAGCTTGTCTTTGGTAGCGAGTCGGTAAACCGTTTTGACCACCTTCTACCACTCTTTGCCTTTCAGCGACAGAGCCAGATTGATATGCTCAAAAGGGATGCTGACATAGTTGTACTAAACCATCCTTTGCGTACAAATGCCACTTTTGACTCACATCTCAAAAAGCTTTCTGGCTATAACATCATTGAGCTTGATAGCGGCCGCAGCACCGAGAATGAGTATTGGGATGTGGCGCTGAGCGCGGGTAACTACAGCTTTGCCCTGGCAAATGATGACCTTCATAAGCCCGACCGCACAGGGGCTATAGCCGTAAGGAGCAACTTCCTCTGCACTCCATCAGGGGGCTACAACGATGTTAAGCAGAGCCTAACAGAGGGTAGTTTCTACGCTATGCGTACCCCTGACTACGGAGATGGCGACTGGGATATCAAAAGGGCGAAAAACAGAGATATACCTTATATTAAAAATATAGGAACAACAGAGCGCAGTGAGATTTTTATCGCTCTATCAGATAGAGCCGACAGTATTAAGGTCTTTGGACAGAATCACACCACCCTACTTGCTGCTTATGGCACAGACTCTGTAGGGTATATGATGAAGGAGAATGACCCTTATGGTCGTTTTACAGTATACTTTTCTCAGGGCGAGGTGATATACTCAAATCCATTTGCAAGGTATGATGCATCTGTAGCCTCAACGCCCTTTAACAGTCAGCAGACACCGGTAAACATACCGCTAACACTGCTTTTCAACATATCTTTAGCCCTTGCAGCTGTTGGCATAGTGGTTTTATATAAAATGATTTTTCTATGGTAAAGACTCTCAAACAGACAAAAAGCATAACCCTTGTAAGTGCTGTGCTAAGCATCTACACACTACTTGCCTTCCACTATCCACTCTTTAGGACCATCGTTGAGAACCTTGAGGGTGGACTAAACGGAGTGATTATCACCGTAGGCTTTGCAGCGCTGATGCTGGCAACAAACTTTATGATATACAACCTACTGCTCTACCTAACCCGTAGTGTGGGCAAGTGGATAATAGCCTTTACGCTTGTTGGAGATGCAATAATGCTCTACTTTGTAA